>CAZPOZ010000078.1:0-9432 GCA_964588235.1 uncultured Planctomycetales bacterium | reverse complement strand
CGTGGGGCTTGTCGGCCCGCCCGCACCAGCTCACGGCCGTGACGCCCGCCGCCGCGCCCACGTCCACGAAGCGCGTGGCGGGCGGGGGCGGGGGCGGCGCCGGCGCCGGCCCCCGTCCGCAGCCGGCCAGCAGCGCCGCCGGCGCCAGCAGCAGGAGCCAGCCCCCGACGACCCCGTGGAGCGCGGGCGCGGGGGCGCGGGAGGCGGCGTGCGGCACGACGCGTCCCGGCGCTCAGTCGCCGGCGAGCGCGGTGCGCTCCTTCTGCAGCGCCTGGATGCGCTCGAGCAGCTTCTGCTGCTCGGCGCCCGTCGTGCCCTGCAGCTGGCCGTAGAGCCCGCCGAGCTCCTTGTCGATGGCCTCGAGGCGCTCCTTGGCCACGGCCGGCTGAGCCGTGAGCCGGAGTTGGATGCCACGCCGCTCGGTGCCCAGGTCCTGCGTGCTCATGCGGTAGCCGTCGGCCGTGGCCCGCAGGCGATAGGGCTTGTCGGCCAGGTCCACGAGCCGCCAGCGCCCCTCAGCGTCGGTGGTCGTGCGCCGCGAGCGGTCCCACTCGCTCACCCAGTCCTCCTCGGGCTCCCCCTCGGGGCCCTCGTCGGACGGCTGCACGGCCGGCACCGGCACGGCCTCCCCGTCGTCCCCGTCGTCGGGGGGAGGCGGCGGGGCAGGGGTGCGCACGACCCGGGGCCGCGGCGCGCGGTCGAGCGCCTGCACGCGCGCGCCCTCCACCGGTTTGCCGCCGGCGTCGAGCACGGTGCCCTCCAGGGTGATACCCGCCTTGAGGCGCACGGTGACGGCCGCCGGGCCCTCGCCCGTGGCCTTCACCTGGGTCCGGGCCCCGCCCGGCGCATGGCCGGGCGCGCTCACGTTGAGCGTCACGCGCCCGGGGGGCAGCAGCGTCACCTCGGCCGTGCCGCCCGGGCCCGTGCGGTGGTCGTGCTGGCCGGAGGAGCGCTCCATGAAGTCCTCGAGCCGGCCGCCCTCCACGCCGTCGTCGCGCTGCACCTCGGCCTTCACGCGCGCGCCGGCCAGCGGCTGGCCGTCGGCCCCCACCACGCGCACCTCCAGCGAGGCGCCGCCGAGCAGGCGCACCTCGGGGCCGCTGGTGACCCCCTCGCGGGCGACCTCGACGGGCCCGGCGCCGCCGTCCACGAAGCCCTCGCGGCGCGCGACGAGCCGCACCTGCTGCCCCGCCGGGACGCCGTCGATCAGGAAGCTGCCGTCGGCCAGCGAGAGGCTCGAGGGCGGGCTCGAGAAGAAGTCGAACTCGAAGCCCTTCTTCTCCTTCACGGGGAAGGCCGAGACGGTGGCGCCGGCCACGGGCTTGTCGTCGGGGCCGAGCACACGGCCGCTGAGCGAGGCCGCGGGCCGCAGGATCAGGTCCAGCTGCTGCTCCTTGGGGTCGAGCCCCGCGGGGCCCTCGTCGTCCTCCTCCGCGTCGTCCGGAGCGCCCCCCGACGGGCGGCCCGCGCCCGGACGCTCGGTGCGGTCCTGCACGTAGCCGGGCAGCGACGCGCGCACCATCCCCCCCATCTGCGCGGTCATGGCCAGCTCGTAGCGGCCGTCGGCGGCGGAGACGGTCGTGCCCGCCCGGCCCAGGAAGCTCATCGCGGTGACCTCGGCGCCGGCCAGGGGCCGGCCCTCAAGGTCGAGCACGCGGCCGTGCACGCGCACGCCCCGCGGCACCTTGAAGGTGAAGCGCGTGGTGCCCGGCTTCACGGTGGTGTCGTCGGGCCCCACCATCATGCCCGGCATGTTGCGCGCGCCGCGCTGCCCGGCCCAGATCGCCGTGGGGAAGTCGGAGCCGTTGGCCAGGACCATCTGGAGCGCGCCGGGCCGCACCTCGAAGGTGACCTTGCCCTGCGCGTCGGCGAGCCCGCCCACGAGCGAGCCCGGCCCGCCGTCGTTCATCTCGGACTTGTCGCCCACGGCCAGCAGGATCTGCGCGCCCGCGAGCGGCGCCCCGCCCTCGAGGGTCACGAAGGTGGCCTCCAGGGTGGCTCCCCGGCGCATGACCAGGCGCACGTCGCCGGCCCCGGCGTCGCCGTGGGTCCAGGCGCTCGGGTAGCCCGCGGCGGTGCCGATGACCGTGTGGCGCCCCTCCCCGGAGAGGCTCTCGAAGCGGAAGGCCCCGCCGGGCCCGCTGCGCGCGAAGGTGCGCGCCAGGGGCGTCGGCATGCCCCCTTCCTCGGCGAAGGCGGTCAGGTGCACGCCCTCCAGGCCCTGGCCCTCGCCGTCCACCACGCGGCCGGCGAGCGAGGTCCCCGCGGCCAGGCGCACGCGAACGGTCTCGGTGCCCCCCTCGCCCGTCAGGGTCAGCGAGACGATCGCCTGGCGGTAGCCCGGCGCGCGCACGAGCAGCGACAGCGGCCCGGGCGGGGCCTGCTCGAAGCGGAAGGCGCCGCCGGCCTTGGAGCGCGTGCGCAGCAGGGGCTCGGGCTCGCGGTCCAGGTTGGCGAAGAACTCCATGAAGCCGCCCGAGCGCAGGAACGCCTCCAGGGAGCCGATGCCCCGGTGCAGGTCCACCTCGGCGTCGGTCACCGGCTGCCCGGCCGGATCGACCACGGTGCCCAGGAGGAGCGAGGTCTTGCCCAGCCACAGGTCGCCGAGGTCGGTGACGCCGTCGGCGGTCACGGTCACGCCGGGCACCGTTCGCCCCGGCTGGCCCAGGGCCTCCAGGCGCAGGACGTAGGCCTCGCCCGCGGGCACCGCCAGCAGGTGGAAGGTGCCGTCGTCGGCGCCGGTGGCGGCCACCGAGACGGACTCCCCGGCGAGCCCGCGCCCCGTGATCGTCGCGCTCGTGCCGCCGACCGGCTTGCCGGTGCGCACGTCGAGCGCGCGTCCGCGCACCGCGCCCTTGCCGGCCCGGGCGATGCGCTCGGAGCCCAGGAGGCGCGGGCCGCGGCTCAGGCTGGCCCCGCCCGCCTCCTCGGGGGCCGTCTCGCCCTCCGCGCCAGTGAGCGAGCCGCCGCCGCCGCCGGCCCCCGGGCCGCGCAGGCCCAGGAGGCCGAGCAGGTCGCCCCCCGTGCCCACGAAGGCGATCGCGCCGGCGGCGAGCAAGGCCAGCGCCAGCAGCAGCTTGGAACGCAGCGGGGAACCCATGGCCGGCCCTCCGACGGAAGCCCCGAGGGTACGCGCCCGCGAGCGCCCGAGCGTCTGCGGCCCCACCCGGGCGCTCGTGCTGCGAGGCGCAAGGTCGAGGGGGGAGCGTACGACGCGCTGGCCTGGGGGCGCTCAGGCCCGCATCGGCTCGTTGCGTAGGCCGCAGACGCGGCCTCGCCGCTGCGGGCCTTCCGCTCCCCATCCAGCGCGTCGGTGGCTAGGCGCGTCCCTCCGGGACCTGCCGGCGCAGGTCCCTGGGACCTCCACCGTCCCGCCTCGTACTTCGGACCGGCGGAACTACCGCGGGCCCGCGTCCTCCAGGACCAAGGGCTCCCCCGTGCGCAGCGCCTCGGCCTCGGCGTGCAGCCGGGTCAGGCGCTCCCGGCGCGGATCGTCCACGCCGGCCTCCTCGAGCGCCGCCTCCAAGGCGGCGACCTCGGCCTCGAGCGCGCGCAGCCGCTCGCGCTGCTCGGGTGCGAGCAGGTGCCGCACGAGCGCCACGCGCAGCCCCTCGCGGGGCTCCGGCAGCGAGAGCGTGAGCGGCCGGTAGCCCGGGTGCTGGACCTGCAGCCGCACGGCGGTGCCCGGCAGGTGCTCGAAGCGGAACGAGCCGTCCTCGCCGGTGGTCGCGGCGTGCCGCAGCAGCACGCCGGGCACCCCCAGCTCCCGGGGCTCGGACGACCCGCCGCAGGCTCGGCCGCCCGCGGCCTCTGCGGCTTCGCCCGCGCTGCCGGGCGGGAGGTCGGGAGGGCGAGGCGGCGAGGCGACCGCCCGGACGATCAGGCCGCTCAAGGGCCGGCCCTCGGGATCGACGAGCGTGCCGCTGAGCACGCGTTGGACGGGCGGCCGCAGGGTGAGCTCGGCCGCGCCCTCGGCCGGCACCGTCGCGGCCGCCACCCAGGGCAGGTGGCCCCGGGCGCGCACCTCCACGTGGACCTTCCCCGGGAACAGCCCCGTCAAGCGCGCCTCGCCGCGCGCGTCGCTGAGCGCGAAGCGCCGGGGGGCCGGCTCGCCGTCGTCGTCCCACCAGCCCTCCCATGCCCCGTCGTGGAGCCGCGCGGCCTCGCCGTCCCCTGCCTGCGCCGTGAGGCAGGCCCGGGCGAGGGGCCTCCCCCGCTCGTCTTCCAGGCGCACGAGCAGGGTGCCGCCGGCCGGGCAGACCAGGTCGCCGGCCTCGCCGATCCGGCCCGGGACCAGCGCGACGACCCCGGACACGGCGTCGGGGAACACAGGGTGGCGCGCGCGCAGCCGCACGCGCTCGTCGCCGAGCCCCTGCAGCAGGAAGCGCCCGTCGGGGCCGCTGAAGGTGGGCGCCCGGCGCAGCAACGCCTGGCCGTCCCCCCGCGGGGGGAGCACGGTGCCGTTCTCGAGCTCCTGCTGCCAGCCGATGCGCGCGCCCGGCAGCGGCCGGCCCTGCGCGTCGAGCACCCGTCCGCGCACGCTCGAAGCCGGCACGACCGTGATCGTCAGCGGCTCGGGGTCTCGGCCGCCGGCCGGCAGCGGCGGCGGCGTCACCAGTTGGGTGCGCCACGCGGGTCCGTGGACGAACAGGGCCTCGCCGAACCAGCCTCCGAACCCGCCGCGCCCGCGCAGCTCGAAGGCCCCCTCAGCGTCGGTGCGCACCTGCGTGCAGACGCCCCCGAGGAGGCCCGCCAAGACCACGTGGAGCCCGGCGACGGGCCGGCCGTCCGGATCGACGACGCGGCCGCGCAAGCGTCGCGCGCGGACGAGACGGAGCGGCAGCACCCCCGAAGGGGGGGGCCAGACCAAGGGCCGCGGGCCCTCGAGGTCGCCCGGCTCGTCGTCGTCCGGCTCCCAGAGCGCGGGAGCCTCTCCCGGCAGCGTGAGCATCGCGCCCGACAGCCGCTCGCCGGCCCGGGTGCGCGCGCGGCCGCGGGCGTCGGTGACGGCCCGCGCGCCCACCTGCTCGTCCTGCCCCTCGCCCGGCTGCTCGTCCTCGAAGAGCACCAGCTCGGCCCCGGCCACCGGGCTGCCGTCGTCGGCGTAGGTGACGAGCACCTCCACGGGCACGCCGGGCGTGAGGCGCAGCTCGAGCGGCTCCGCGCCCGCACGCACGGTGCGGCTCAGCATCCGGTAGCCCTCGGCCAGGACCCTCAGCCCGACCTCCTCGTCCCGGGCGAGCGCGACCGGCCCGAAGTGGCCCGCGGCGTCGGTCAGCGACGGGGGTGCGGGCGGCTCCCCGCCGAAGTCCTCGAGGGGGTGGGGAGAGGCGAAGGCCACACGGGCGCCGGGCACGGCCCGGCCGCGCTCGTCCAGCACGCGCCCCCGCAGCTCGCCGGCGGCGGACAACGTCAGGACGACCGCCGTGTCGGCCCCCACCGGCCCCAGGACGTGGTCCACCGTGCCCAGCGCGAAGCCCCGGGCCCGGGCGCGCAGGCGGATCGCCCCCTGGGGGGCGGCCGAGAGACGGAACGAGCCGTCCTGCGCCGTGGTCGCCCGCGCCCCGGCGTCCTGCGGCGCCACGAACGCGGGGCCCTCGCCCAGCAGCAGGGCCACGTAGCCGCGGCCCAGCGCGCCCAGGGGGCCGGACGGAGGCCGGCAGGCCTCCACCTCGGCGCCCGCCACGCCGCGCCCCTCCTCGTCGAGCACGTAGCCGGAGAGCGACGCGGTGGGCACGCGTGGCGGGGCGGCCGGCTCGGGGGGCGCCTCGGGGGGCAGCTCCCCCGCGCGTCCCTGAAGGCGCGGCCCGGAGGCCTCGGATCCGGCGCCGCCGGCCGCGGCCTCCGGCGCCGTCCCCGCGGGGCCCTCCCCGGGCCCGCCTCCGAGCCGCAGGCGCTCGAGCCCCAGCAGCTCGAGCACGGGCAGGGCGCCGCTCAACGCGAGCAGCACGAACGCGGCCAGGGCGGCGGCCACCAGCGCCAGCAGGGCGGGCCGGCGCCGACGGGCGCGCTCCACGGGGTCAGTTCCCGGGTGGCGGCTGCGCCACCAGGACCAGGCGCAGCCGGTCCTCGCCTCCGGCGAGGTTCTCGAGCGTCTGGCCGCGGAACCCGGAGGCGTCCACGCGCAGCCGGTACTGGCCCCGCTGGAACCCGGTGAGGCGGAAGCCGCCGTCCGGCCCGGCCTGCATGGCCCGGCTCACCCCCTGCCCCGTCTCCGCCACGTTGCCGCTCACGCGCACCCGGGCGGGCAGGCCGCGGCCGTCGGCGTCGAGCACGAAGCCGGCCACGACCAGGCCCGGGTCGAGCAGCAGCTCGACGCGCGCCTCCTCGTCGGGCTCGACGCGCGCGGGCAGCGACTCCATGAGCAGGTAGGCGCCGTGCCGGGCCGCGAGCCCGACCTCGCCGGGGATCAGCAGCTCGAAGCGGAAGCGCCCCTCGGCGTCGCTCGTGGCCGTGCGGGCCTCGCGGCCGAAGGGCGCGCCCTCGGGCCGCAGGGTCACGCGCGCGCCGGGGATCGGCGTGCCGCGGCCCAGCTCGAGCACGCGGCCCGAGAGGGTGCCCGTGGCGGCCAGCACGAGCCGCAGGGGGTCGGGGGGCGGACGGTCGGCCGCCACGCCCACCGGCGTGGCCTCCAGGCCGCCCAGCGCGGCGCGCACGACCAGGGCCACGGACGGGGGCACGTCGGTGAGCGAGAAGCGCCCGTCGGTGGTGGTGAAGGTCTCCAGCGCGCGCCCCGCGCCCCGCGCGCTGCGCAGGATCTGCCCGCCGCCCGTGAGCCAGACGCGCGCGCCGCCCACGGGGCCGCCCTCGGCGAGGGTCACCGTGCCGGCGATCGTGCGCGCGCCCTCCACCGGCACGTCGAGCACGACGGGCTCGGTGGCGCCCGCGGGCACGGTCACGCGCAGCGGCTCGACCGGGTACCAGCCCGGGCTCTCCACGGCCACGTCGTAGGGGCCCGGGTTGAGGTGCGGGACGGCATAGCGCCCCTCCTCGCCCGACTCGGCGCCCACCGGCGTGCCGCGGCGGGGGCGGAAGAGCAGGCGCACGCCCGGGACGGGCTGGCGCGTCTCGCGCGTGAGCACGCGCCCGGCCACGGAGCCGCCGGCGCTGAGCGCCACGTCGCGCTCGACGGGGCCGGCGCCCGCAGCGAGCGGCTTGAGCGAGGCGAGCACGCGGCCGGCGTCGCGCGGATGCGGGTAGGGCGCGAACCCGGGCGCCTCCACGGCGAAGGCCTGGGGCGTCCCCTTGGGCGCGGCCACGCGGTACAGGCCGTCGGGGCCGCTCAGCGCCGTGACCTCCAGGGACGGCCCCTTGTCGGCCGCCGTGGACAGGCGCACCGTGGCGCCGGCCACGGGGGCCTGGGTGGCGGCGTCGGTGACGCGCCCCTGCACCTCGACGGCGTCGGGGATCACGACCCTGAGCTCGAGGTCCTGCTTCACCTCGTAGCTCTGGCGCAGCACGGGCCCGTCGGGCACGCGCGCCTCCAGCTGCCAGGTGCCGGCGACGAGGTCGGGGAAGACGGCCTGCCCGGAGGCGTCCGTGCTCACCGCGTAGGCGGGAGCCTCTCCCTCCCACCGCCAGCGCGTGAGGGCCAGCGAGACGGGCGCGCCCTCGACGCCGCGCCCGCCCCGCAGGAGCGTCAGCGCGAGCCGGGAGGGCGGCGCCAGCGCCAGCTCGGCCGTGAGGCGCGTGGACGCGTCGATGACGACGTCCTCGAGGTGGAGCATCCCCCGCCCGGGGGCGGTGACGAGCACGTCGTAGCGGCCGGGGCGCACGTCGGCGCGGAAGCTGCCGTCGTCGGCCGAGCGCACGACTGCGCTGCCGCCCAGGTCGCCGGCGATCACGATCTGGGCGCCGCCCACGGGGCGCCCGGCGGCGTCGGTGAGCGTGCCGCCGAAGGCCACGCGCCCGAGCAGCGCCTCGGCCTTGCGCGCCGCCTCGGCGGCCGCGCGGGCGGCCGCGTCGGCCTCGGGCCCCGGCGGCCGTGGGGCGCGCTCGGCTCCGGCCAGCGTCGGGCCGCCGCCGCGGGCGCCCCCGGCGGGGCCGTCGCCGGGCTCGCCGGCCGAGCGCTCCTCGGCGCTCCCGCCCCCGCCGGCCGTGAGCAGGCCCGGGAGGAGGTGGTCGTGTCCCAGGGCGAGCACGCCCACGAGGGCCAGCAGCACCAGCAGCAGCGGGCCCCGGCGGCGCATCCCCGGCATGGTACGGCGAACGCGGGCCGTCTGGCCCCGGAGCGCGCGTTGCGGTAGGAGTGGGCCCCATGAGCCCCTCCCACGACCCCTGGATCGGGCGGGTGATCGCGGGGCGCTACGAGGTGCTGCGGCTGCTGGGCCAGGGCTCGATGGCGCTGGTGTACCTGGCCCGCGACCGCACGCTGGGCCGCGACGTGGTGCTCAAGCGGCCGCACCCGGCGCTGCTGGTGCTGGAGGGGTTCCCGGAGCGGTTCCGGCGGGAGGTGCAGGCGCTGGCGCGGCAGGAGCAGCTCCACGTGGTCCGTGTGCTGGACGCGGGCGACGACGACGGCACGCCCTGGATGGCGCTCCCCCACCTGTCGGGGGGCAGCCTGGCCGACCGCATCGCCGGCGCGCCCCGCGGCCTTGCGCCCGCCGAGGTGGCCGCGTGGCTGCCCGACGTGGCGCGGGCGCTGGACGCGGTGCACGCCAGCGGCTGGGTGCACCGCGACGTGAAGCCGGGCAACGTGCTCTTCGACGCCCAGGGCCGCGTGGCGCTCTCCGACTTCGGCATCGCGCGCGCCCTGGGCGAGGGCGAGGTGCGGCTGACGTCCACGGGCATGCCGCCGGGCTCGCCGGCCTACATGGCCCCGGAGCAGGCCGAGGGGCTGGCGGTCTCGGGGCGCACCGACCAGTACGCGCTGGCGGTGACCGTCTACGAGGCGCTGTGCGGCCGGCTGCCCCACGTGGGCACCGACCCGCTGGCGCTGCTGCTGGCCAAGAGCCAGCGTCCGGCGCGGCCGCTCCACGAGGTCCGCCCCGACCTGCCCGCCGGCGTGGGGGCGGCGGTGGAGCGCGCGCTGGCCCACGACCCCGCGGCGCGCTTCTCGACCTGCGCCGCGCTGGCCGAGGCCTTCGTCTCGTCGCTCGGCGGCCGGCCCGAGCGCCGCCGGGGGCTCGCGCGTCGGCGCGGCGGGCTCGCCGCGGCCGCGCTCGCCGTGGTCGCCCTGGCCGTCGGCTGGGCGCTGCGGGCCGGCGGCCGGGAGGGCGCCCCGGCGCCCGCGGTGCCGTCCTGGGCGCAGGTCTCGTCGGCGCAGGTCGAGGCGGCGCGGGCGCTGGGCGTGCCCGTGGCCTACGAGAACCCGCTGGGGATGCGCTTCGTGCTGATCCCGGCGGGCACCTTCACGATCATGGCCACCAAGTTCGGGGCATGGCCACCAAGTTAGGGGTAGGGCCCGTCGGAGGGCGAGACCTCTCTTGCGGA
>CAZPOZ010000077.1:0-9570 GCA_964588235.1 uncultured Planctomycetales bacterium | reverse complement strand
GCCCGGCTCCAGCGCGCCGCACGTGCCTCGCATCGCCTATCTTGGTGGCGTTGCGTCCTACCCTCCAACGGGGTGGGCAGGACCCTCAGGCCCGCTGACGGTGCGGCATCCGGTCTCCGTCTCGACCCGCGGCCCGGCGGAACCCAGGTCGCTGCGGGGCGCATGCATGCAGGTCGTCGTCGGACCTGCCCGCAGGTCTCCTGCGAACGGCGTGGTGGCGCTCGCCGTCGATTCGATGAGGCGTCCCGCGACTCGGCATCCGCCTGCCGAACGGGGGTCGCCCCCCTCGAGGCGGTGCAGTCCAGGTGCGGGGCAGCCCAGGTGCGGGGCAGCCCAGGTGCGGGGCAGCCCAGGTGCGGGGCAACAGCGTGCCGCGCGAGTCCCCAGGTCCCCCAGCACCCCTAGGAGGGGGTGGTGCCCGCGCTAGGACTCGAACCTAGGACCCGGTGATTAAGAGTCACCTGCTCTACCAACTGAGCTACGCGGGCGTGACGGAGGCGAGCGGGCGAAGGTACCGCCCGCCCCCGCCGGGGCAAGTCCTGGGCGCACGCCCGGCCTCGATCGAGGCCGACGGAGCGCACGCCCACCGGGGCGCCTACCGCTCCGCCACGCCCAGGGCCATCGGCACGTCGGCGAAGTCGAGCTCGAGGGCCCAGCGGCCGCCCACGTAGCGGTAGGCCCTCAGGAAGCGGCCCTTCGCGATCTCCTCGGCGCCCGTGTCCGTGATCGTCGACAGGAACAGCCGACCGGCGGCGAGCACCACCGCCCCCTCCACGATCGCGCTCGGGCTCACCTGGGCCGGGTCGTAGTCGTAACGCGCGTCGATCAGCTGCAGGCGCCCCACACGGCCCCGTCCCAGGGCCTGGAAGTACTCCTCCCAGGCCGCCACGACCCCCTTCGCGCCCCGGGCGAGGATCCCATCCGTGCGGAAGAGCACGGGGCGGGCTCGTTCGGGGAAACAGCTCTCGCGCAGCAGCGCGACGTCCTTCGCGGCAAGCGCCCGCGCCAAGTCGGCCTCCAGACGGGCGACGCTTCCCTCGCCGGCCCCCTGCGCGCCGGCGGGCTCCGCGGCCGTGCGCACGGGGGCCGCGGGCGGTGCCCGGTGCTCGAACGTCAGGCGCCTCCCGTCGTGCCCCCAGGAGCCGCGCACGTGGTTGACCACGGCGATCAGCTCCTCGTTCGTGAGGCGCACGCCCCAGGCGGGCATCATCCCCCCGGGAGCGCCCACGACCACGACCTGCAGCAGGTGCAGGGCGTCGGCGGCCGTGGCCCTCGTGCCGTCGCGGAGCGCGGGCACGCGCGGCAGGGCGCCGTTCCCGTCCTCGCCGTGGCACCGCGCGCAGGCGTCGCCGTAGAGGCGGGCGCCCATCGACGCGGCCCGCCGGGGGTCCGCGGGCGCGGAGCCCTGCCCCGGGGTCGGCGCCAGCAGGTAGGCCAGCAGCCAGGCGTTGAGCCCCAGCAGGAGCGCCCACGCCCAGGTCGGCACCGGTCGGGAGCCGACGGGCCGCTCGGGCTCGAACAGGCCCAGCGTGGCGCCGCTGCCGCACTCGGCGGACGGCGCCGCCCCCCCCGGCGCGGGCTCGCCCGCCCCCGGCCCACGGCGCGAGAGGTCGGCGAGCGCACGGCGCAGGGCTTCCCGGCCGTCCTCGGGGGCGCGCTGCCAGAGCTCGAGCCACTGCACCTGTCCCACGTAGTACTGGACCGCCTTGGAGAGCTCGTAGTCCTCGAGCCGCGCCACGAGCAGCGTCGTCCCGCGGCTCGTCGCGCGTTCGAGCTCGCGGCGCACCTGCGGCGACGCATCGGCCGCCGCCGTCGCGGCGAACAGCATCAGCCCGCAGCCGTCGATGGCCTCGACGATCGCCTGGGCGTACTCGACGCCGGGCGGGACGTCACGGGGAGCCATCCAGCACTTCCAGCCGGCGGTCTCGACGAAACGCACCAAGGGCTCGACGCGCGCGCGGTCGCGTGAGGAGTGGCAGACGAAGACGTGTCCGGCCACGCCGGGAGCCACCCTCCCCTACGGTCGGCCCTGCTCGGGGCAGCCGGCGTCGATCCACTTCTCGAGCTTGGCGATGTCCTCGTCGGAGGGCTTGCGCTTGCCCCGCGGGGGCATGCGACGGATGTCCTTCTCCTCCGTGCGCCCGTCCGAGTAGGTCACGCGCAGGCTCTTGCCGTCGCGCAGCGCCCGGATCAGGTTGCTGCCCGCCCCGTCGCCCGGCGTGACCAGACGGATCGTCCCGTCGGCGCCCTCCTCCAGCGGGAAGGTCTTCTCCAGGAACTCGGCGTAGGAGAGGGTCCAGAAGTCGCCGTGGGGCGCCGAGGCCGCGGTCTTCATGTAGGCGCCCAGCAGCGCCTGCACCTCGGCGAAGCCGATCACCGGACCCTCCACGGTCTTGCCGGGCACGGCCGGCGCGGGCTGGGGGGGCGGCGCCGGCGGCTGCGGCGCCGGCTCGGCCCCCGAGGGCGGGACCGGCGGGAAGCCCGGCGCGGGCGCCGGGGCAGGCTCGGCGGGCGGCGGGGCCGGGGGCTTGACGCCCCCCGGCGACGGCTCCCCCCCCACCCCGCCGGGCAGGGGGAACACCACCGTCTCCTTGGGCAGGCTGCTCGGCTCGCTGAGCGACCGCGGGCAGCCGGCGTCGATCCAGGCCGCCAGCCGCTCCACCACGGGGTCGGGCACCGGGTCGCGGCCCCGGGGCATGCGCCCCACGTCCCGGCGGACGAGGGTGCCGTCGGGCAGGCGCATCAGGCAGTCGTTCCCGCTGCGCAGCGCGCGGATCAGGTTGCTCTCGGCGGCGTTCCAGGGCTGCACCCAGCGGAAGGTCCCGCCCAGCTCGCCGGCGGTGAACCCGCCCGTGGTGAAGTCCTCGTAGGTCAGCTCGTCCTTCCAGAACTGGAGGTGCGGCGCCGACTTGCCGCCCTTGAAGTGCTCGCGCATCAGCTTGAGCACGCCCTCCCAGTCCAGGTCGTTGGGGCGCGCGGGCAGGTTGGGGTCGGGGCACACGGCCTCGTCGGCCGGCACGCAGCCCACGTTCATCGGGATGTCGGCGAAGTCGAACACCAGCGTCCAGCTGCCCTGGAAGAACTGGTAGACGCGGATGAAGCGCCCCTTGGCGGTCTCCTCCTTGCCCGTGGCCGTCTTCGTGGCCAGGAAGAGCCGGCCCATCGAGATCACGTAGGCCCCGTTGGTGATCTTCTCGGGCGTGACCTGCTCCTCGTCGTAGTCGTAGCGGGCGTCGATCAGCTGCAGGCGCGCGACGGAGCCGCGGCCGAGCGCCGTGAAGTACTCCTGCCAGGCCTTGCTGACCTCCTCCTCGCCCACGGCGAAGATGCCGTCGGTGCGGAACAGCACCGGGTTGGAGCGCTTGGGGTAGCAGCACTGCGCGAGGTCGGACTCCTTCTTCTCGATCAGCGCACGGGCGAGCTCGGACTCCAGGTGGCGGATGCCGAAGTCCTTCTCGACCGGCTGCCCGTCGGGTCCCGGCACCGTGCGCACGGGCCCCTGCGGAGGGCTGCGGTGCGTGAGCGAGATCGGGCGCCCGTCGTGCCCCCAGGAGGTGCGCACGTGGTTCACCACGGCGACGATCTCGTCGTTGGTCAGCCGCATCCCCCAGGCCGGCATCATGCTGCCGCGCTTGCTCGTGACCACGAAGCGCAGCAGGTCGTAGGGGCTGTCGGCCGTGGCCCGGTTGCTGTCGCGGATCGCGGGCACGCGCGGCAGGATGCCGTTGGCCGTCTCGCCGTGGCAGCGGGCGCAGGTGTCGCGGTAGATGCGCAGCCCGGCGCCGGCCGCCGCGCGCGGCGCGGAGGCCTCGGCCTCGGGCTGACGCGCGGGGCTGAGCAGGTAGGAGAGCGTCCAGGCCCCCACCCCCAGCAGCAGCACCCAGGCCCAGGTGGGGATGGGCTGCGGGGTCTCGGCCCGCTTGGGCTCGAAGTTGAGCTCCGTGCTCCCGGCGTAGGCGTTGACGATCAGGTCGAGCTGGCCGCTGATCGTCTGCCCCGCCTCCAGGCCCGAGACCGAGATGGCCACCCCGTTGCGGACGTAGAAGGGGATCTCCTTCACCGTCGGCGGGGCCAGGCCGTTGGGGGCCTCGACGCGCAGCAGGTGCGCGCCGTCGGGCAACCCCAGCGTGGGCAGCTGGAAGCGCAGCGGAGGGTGCGCCACCTGGAAGGGCTCGGTGGCGTCGTCCAGGTAGATCTTCAGCGGGTCCGTCATCGGGCCCCCAGGGTAGCGCCCTCGCCGGGACCGGCAGGCCGGCCCCCCGAGGGAAGGGACGGGGAGCGGGCGGGCGCGGGCGAAGGCCCGGCCGCCGCCCGCCGCGGCGCGTCCAGGATCGAGCGCTTGACGTGGTCGGGCTCGGTCTCGCCCGGGTGCAGCGTGTAGCGCACGGCGAGCCAGACGCACCAGGCGCTGGCCAGGATGGCCGCCCCGACGACGGCCCACTCGAAGGCGCCCAGGCCCTGGAAGTGCTGGTGGGGCATCGGCGGGGCTCCCCGGTCAGGGCCGCCGCGCCGGACGGCGCAACGAGAGCAGGTACTCCACCAGCGCGCGCGCGTCGGGGGAGGCCACCAGCTGCGTGCCGGGCGGGAGGGCGAGCGCGTCGATCTCGTCCTCGACGACTTCGCCCTGCTCCGGCGGCGGCAGGCACAGGCGGCACTCCTGCAGCAGCAGCCAGCCCGCGCCCACGCCCAGCGCCGCCGTCAGCAGCAGGGTGCGCGTGGTGCCGAACAGCAGCCAGCCGGTGCCGGTGAACAGGGACACGATCAGCAGCACCACGAGGAAGCCGCCCGCCCCGCTCACCGGCTCGTCCAGCGGCGCCGGGCCGTCCTTGGGCACCACGTGGAACAGCTCGCGGTAGGCCGGCATCACGCTCCCGGGCGATACGGAGCGCGGGTCGTACAGGTGCCAGTAGTGCCAGGCGGCCGACGGCAGGCGGTCGCCCACGCCGATCAGGTCGGGGCCCGTGCGCTGGGTGCCCAGCATGGGCGGCGTGGCGTTGGCGTAGGTGGCCGCGTCGGTGGGCTCGTCCAGGCCGAAGCGCGCGTCGGGCGGCCGCACGGGGACGCGCAGATGGTCGCCCACCTGCACGCGAACGCGCTCGTCGCCGCGGATCTGCTGGGTGTGGCACACGCCGCAGTTCCAGGCCTTGTAGACCTCCTCGCCGCGGGCCACCAGCGGAGGGCGCACGCTCACCCCGGGGGGCGGATCCTGGCCCGGAGGGGGCGCGTCCACCACGGTGGCCGGGTGCTCGCGGTTGAGCCGCGCCGCGGGCAGCCACGCCACCAGCAGCACGAGCAGCAGGTAGACCGAGAGCGGCAGCAGCAGGATCGTGCGGTGGCTGGTGTGGATGTCGAAGGCCATCTCAGGAGGCCTCCAGCGGCGTGCCGAGGATCTTCTGCAGCTTGTCGGGCCGCATGCGGTAGATGGCCACCGCCGAGACCAGGTGCGCCGCGGTCATGAGGATGCCGCCGACCACGCGCCAGACCATGTGCGGCTGGGTCACGCGCACGCTCTCCATGAAGGGCTTGCCCTCCACCCAGGCCTCCCCCTGGAGCGGCCCGCCCATGCACAGCGAGACGACCATGATGCTGCCGCCCGCCACCGCCAGCCAGAAGTGGATCCCCACCAGCCGCACCGGGGGCTCGGCGCCCGTGACGCGCGGCAGCAGGCCGTAGATCGAGCCCCAGAGCAGGAACGAGACGAAGAAGTACATGGCCGCGTGCGCGTGGCCCACCGTGTAGTGGGTCAGGTGCCACGTGTCCTGCACCGAGCGCAGCGACTCGAGGGAGCCCTGGGCCGAGGCCGCCATGTAGGCCACCGTGCCCAGCAGGATGAAGGGCAGCGAGTAGGAGTGGTGGATCGCCGTGCGCTCGCCCTTCATCGTCATCAGGAAGTTCCCCGAGCTGGCGAAGACCGGCACGATCATGGCCACGCTGAAGATCAGCGCGGTCGTCTCGAGCCAGTCGGGGATCGCGGTGAACATGTAGTGGTGGGTGCCGATCACGGTGTAGAAGACGAGGTGGGTGAAGAACCCCAGCACGCCCAGCGCGTACGAGTAGATCGGCTTGTTCAGCAGCTTGGGCAGGGTGTAGTAGGTGATGCCCACGGCCAGCGGCGTGAACCACATGCCCACGGCGTTGTGCATGTAGTAGCCCTGCACCACCGTGTCGGCCAGCCCGCGGGAGAAGCCCGGCCAGTAGCCCATGAAGGCCACGACGGCGATCCACACGCAGGCGGCCAGCACGAACCAGCACGAGATGTAGATCGCCCTCACCTGCCGCCGGGCGATCACGCGGTAGGTCACGAAGGCCAGCAGCGCCACGCCGGCGGCGATCATCGCCATCGCCCACAGCGGGTACTCGCGGTACTCGCGGTTGGCGTTGATCTGCCCCGACATGAGCGCCACGTTGCCGCCCAGCACGCCGGCGTTCCACAGCCACAGGGCCAGGTTGGCCGCGCCCAGCTCCACGTGGTCGAGCCAGACCCGGGCCGAACGCGAGACGACGTGGATCGCCAGGGCCACGAGCGCCATCGACAGCCAGCCGAAGAGCACGGTGGCCGTGTGCACGGGCCTCAGGCGCCCGTAGGAGAGCACGCTGCTGCCCGCCAGCGTCTCGGGCTCGACGTGGCGGTAGGCCTCCAGCAGGCCGACGGCCGAGCCGACCAGCAGCCAGAAGACGCCGCTGAACAGCCAGCGGTAGACCAGCCGCGACTGCGCGACCGGCACCTCCATGGCGTCCATGACCACCGGGGGACCGACGAGGCTCTTCACCAGGGCTCCTCTGGAGGCGGGGGCGGGAGGCCGGCGCGGACGCCCCCTGCGAGGGCGGTCCGGCCTCCGAGGAGCCCGCCACCGACCGGGGGCGGACGCCGGGCGGGAACCGTATCCTGCCCCCCCGACGACGACAACCCTGCCCCCGCAGGGGGTGGTGTCCCAGGTTGCTTCCCCTGCGTGCGAGCGGCGCGCTGGGCTCGAGGGCGCTCAGGCCCGCAGCGGCTCGTTGCGCAGGCCGGCGCGTGCCAGCGCCGCCGCAAGCGGCGGCGGGGGCGGCCTCGCCGCTGCGGGCCTTCCACGGCGCCCCGCATGCGGGGCGCCCAGGAGGAGGGCCCTCCAGAGCCCCGGTGCGCCTCAGCCCAGACTCCAGGATGCACCGTAGGACACGACCCCCGCAGGGCAGGGTCCCGGGCCGCGTCAGCGCGCGCGGCCCTCGGCGTCGGCGGCCAGGTAGGGGCAGTCCTTCAGGGGTGCGCCGAACGCGCAGCCGTAGCCGGGCACGGGCCGCAGCGGGCTCTCCACGACGCGTCCGTCGAACACGGCCTCGAGCGCGGGCAGCAGGAAGGGCTTCGTGGGCCGCTTGAGGTCGTCGTCGATCGTGCCCCGGTAGCGCACGTAGCCGTTGCCGTCCACCACGACGAACTGCGAGGCCTCGCGGAAGCCCAGCTGCCGGCACAGGCGCTGGGTGGGGTCGAGCAGCAGGCCGAAAGGCGGCAGGCCGCCCGTCGCGGCCTCCCGCGACCAGGCGGCGGCGTGCTGCACGGCCGCGACCTCCTTCGTGTCGGCCGGGTCCCCCGCCACCGCCAGGAACGCCACCCCCTGGGGCTTGAAGCGCTGGATCAGCGGCAGGAGGCGCGGGTTGACCTGGTCCACGCAGGGGCAGCGCGTGCTCCAGGAGTAGAAGACCGTGGCCTTGCGTCCGAGGAAGCCGTGCAGGCGGTAGGGCTTGCCGTCCAGGGCCACGACGTCCTGGTCTTCCAGGGCCTCGCCGAAGCCCAGCGTCCGGACGGGACGCGCGGCCTCGGCCTCGCCCACGGGGTCGCGCCCCACCTGGGCGTAGACGGCCCAGGCGCACAGGGCGACGACGGCGGCGGCGATCCACAGGTCGGGGCGGCGCACGGTGTCCCGAGCGTACCGGCTCCGGCGGGCCACCCCCCCGGAAGGCCCGCGTGGCAGGATGCCCGGGGTGAACGAGCCCCCTCCGCCCCCGGCCCCCCTGCCGCTCGGGGCGGCCCGCGCCCTGGCCGGACGGCTGCTCGGGCGCCTGGAGCGCGTGGAGGCCGCCCTCAGGCTCGCGGTGACCGGGGGCCTCAGGCGCATGGACCCCCGGGTGGACCCCGTGGAGCTGCTCGCCACGGCCCACGACGCCGCCCCGCTGCTCGCGGCCTTCGTCGGCGCCCCCCGCGTGGCGGCCGTGCTCCACGCCTCGGCTCAGGAGGCCCGCGTGCGCTTCGAGGACGGCAGCCAGGCCACCCTCACCGTGCTGCCCTCCGAGGAGGACGTCGCGGTCGCGCAGGTGCAGCGGACCGGGCCCCCGGCCCACGTGGCCGAGCTCGAGCGGCGCGCGCGCGACCGGGGCCTCTCCTGGGCCGGCACGCGCCTGCTCGACCCCCAGGGGCTCCCCCTGCCCCTGGCCGAGGAGGCCGACCTGTACGCGGCGCTGGGCCTGCCCTGCCCGCCCCCCGAGCGCCGCGGCCGGGCGCCCCGGGCGGGCGAGCCCGTCCCGCCCGTGGGCATGGCCGAGATCCAGGGCGTGGCGGGCCTGTACGTGCGCGGCGGGGGCGGCCGCTACGGGGTGCCGGAGCTGGCGGCCCGCGCCGCCCGCGAAGGCTACGCCTGGGCGCTGCTGCTCGCCGAGGAGGTTGGCGGCGAAGGCCTCGAGGCCTTCGCCGGGGCGCTGGGCGCCTGGAACGACCAGGGGCAGCCGCCGCGGCTGCTGGGCGCCGCCGTGCTGCCGATCGACGCGAGCGGCGCGCTGCTCGATCCCCGCCCCGCGGGCCTCCCGCTGCTGGGCGTGGCGCGCCTGGCCGCGGTCGGGCCGGCGGCCGTGGGGCCCGCCTCGGCCGGCGAGCGCCTCACCGCGGCCGCGCGCGACCCGCGCGTGGACCTGCTCAGCCTGGCGCCGCCCCCGGGTACGCCCCACGGCCTGAGCCTGCCCCCCGAGGCTCTGCTGCCCGCCCTGGCCGCCGGCGGTCCCTGCCTGCTCGTGCCCCCGCCGCCGCTCCACGCGCTCCCCGAGCCGGGGTTGCTCGAGGCCCTGGGCGCGGCCGGGCTGCCGGCGCTGCTCTCGGCCGAGGCCCGCGACCTCGTGGGAGTGGACGACCTGATCCTGACCGTGGGCCTGGCGCGGCGCGCCGGGCTGCCCGCTGCCCTCGTGCGCAACGCGCTCGCCCCCGAGCGCGCCGCCCGAGCCCTGGCCCGCGGACCCCGTGGAGCCGCCCCGTGAGCGCGCGCCCGCGGAGGCGGCCCTCCCGCGTCCGCGCGCAGGGCGCCGCCGCGGTGCTCGACGCGCTCGAGGCCCGCTACCCCGACGCGCGCTGCGCCCTCGAGCACCGCAGCCCCTACGAGCTGCTGGTGGCGACGATCCTCTCGGCCCAGTGCACCGACGCGCGCGTGAACCAGGTGACGCCAGGGCTCTTCGCGCGCTGGCCCACCGCCGCCGCGCTGGCGCGCGCCTCCGCGCCGGAGGTGGAGGCCGTGATCCGCTCCACGGGCTTCTTCCGCTCCAAGGCCCGCAGCCTCACCGGCGCCGCGCGGCGCCTCGTGGAGGCCTACGGGGGCGAGGTGCCCCGCGACC
>CAZPOZ010000076.1:0-9606 GCA_964588235.1 uncultured Planctomycetales bacterium | reverse complement strand
GCTGCCCACCTCGCCGGCCGCCTGGGCGAGGGTCACGTCGCCCACGCCGCGCGGTGCGACGAGGTGCTCGACGTACGGGGCCGGGAGCGGGGGGATCACGGCGGCGGGGCCTGGCACCGGGGCCGGCCGACGGGCCCGGCACGCAGGACGGCGGCGGAGTCTACGGGCCGTCGCCCGGCGCTCGGAAGGAATGCGCCGGAGGGGGCGTGGGCTCGAACAGCACCTTGCCCGGGTTGAGCAGCCCGTCGGGGTCGAAGGCCTGCTTCACGCGCCGGAGCGTGTCGAGGTAGACCGCGTCGCGGCACAGCGGCAGGTGGCGGCTCATCGCCACGCCCACGCCGTGCTCGCCCGTGATCGTGCCGCCCAGGCGCACGGCGACCTCGAAGATCGCCTCGATGGCGGGCCCGAGCGTGCGCTCGCGCCGCGCGCGGTCGGGGTCGTGCGCCAGCACGTTCACGTGGATGTTGCCGTCGCCCGCGTGCCCGTAGGAGATCTGGCGCACGCCGAAGCGCTGCGCGACCTCGCGCACGCCGGCGAGCAGCTCGGGCACGCGCGTGGGCGGCACCGCCGTGTCGCACTCCACGTACGGGCCCAGCGCGCGCACCGCCTCGCCGATGCCCTTGCGCACGGCCCAGAGCTCCTTCTCGCGGGCGGGCGTGCCGGCCACCAGCACCTCGGCGGCCCCCGCGGCGAGCAGCACCTCCCCGAGGGCGTCCCGCTCGCGCTCCACCGGGTCGGCGTGGGCGCCGTCGGCCTCCACGAGCAGCAGCGCCTCGGCGTCCTGCCCCGGGACGCTGCGACCGAGGTGCCGCGCCGAGGCAACGATCGCCTCCCGCTCGACGATCTCGAGCGCCGAGGGCGTGACCGCCGAGCGGTAGACGGCCACCATGCCCGCCGCCGCCGCCTCGAGGCTGGCGAAGGGAGCGACGAGCAGGCGGCGCTCCGTGGGAGCCGGGATGAGCCGCAGCGTGGCCTCGGTGATCACGGCCAGGGTGCCCTCGCTGCCCACCAGCAGGCGCGTGAGGTCGAACCCGGCCACGTCCTTGCGCAGCTTGCCCCCCGTGCGCAGCACGCCGCCGTCCATGCGGACGGCCTCCAGCGCGAGCACGTAGTCCTTCGTGAAGCCGTACTTCACGCCGTGCGGGCCGCCGGCGTTCTCGGCCAGGTTGCCGCCGAGCTGGCAGTAGGCGCTGCTGGCGGGGTCCGGGGGGTAGCACAGGCCGACGCCCAGCGCCGCCGCGTGCAGCGTCCCGGTGATCACGCCCGGCTGCACGACCGCCATGCGGTTGTCGGCGTCCAGCTCGAGGATGCGGTCGAGGCGCTCGAGCGCGAGCACGATGCCGCCGAACACCGGCAGGGCCCCGCCCGACAGGCCGCTGCCGGCGCCCCGCGGCGTCACCGGCACCCCGGCGGCGCGGCAGGCGGCCAGCACGCCGGACACCTCCGCCGTCGAGGCCGGCCGCACGACGGCCTCGGGAGGGTGCAGCCGGTCCTCGGTCTCGTCCTGCCCGTAGGTCTCGCGGTGCCGGGCGTCCACGAGCACGTGCTCGGGCCCGACGACGTCGCTGAGGCGTCCGAGCAGGGCGGGGGTCACGGGCGGGAAGGCGCGCACGGGGAGGATTGTGGCGTCCCGCCCCGCCTTGGCCCCACAATCGACCCGCCCCGACCGGCGCTCGCGCCGGAGCGGCTGGGAGGACGCGCGCATGCGCCGGACCCCGCGCGCCCTGCTGGCCGCAGCCCTGCTGCCCGCAGCCCTGCTGGGGGCGCTGCCGTGCCGGCCGACCCCGTGGAGCGCGGCGACGGCGGAGGAGGCGCCGACGACGCCCGCCGCGGCCGCCACCCCCGACGCCTTCGCCGCGGCGCTGGCCGACCTGCGCCTGAGCCCGGCCGACCTGGGCTACCGGGCCAAGGGGACCTGGTCGCGCTACCCGCGGCCCTCCACGGTGCCCCACGTGCTGCCGTTCTTCGAGGACCTGCTGGCCGAGCCCCTGGCCACCTACGAGGCCGCGCGCACGCTGGGCAACGCGGTGGAGGACCTGCTCACGCCCGAGGCGCTCACGGCGCCGCCCGCCGGCGAGGACCGGCGCGAGACCGCCTTCAAGCTGGCCGTGACCCTGGGCACCGACCGGCGCATCGGCGGCTTCCGCGGCTACTCGGCCAACCTCGATCCCCGCCCGGAGGCGGACGATCCGCTCCGGCGCGCGCTGCTC
This sequence comes from uncultured Planctomycetales bacterium, assembly GCA_964588235.1. Taxonomy (GTDB): domain Bacteria; phylum Planctomycetota; class PLA2; order PLA2; family JAEUHO01; genus CAZPOZ01. Next base: position 7,396 of record CAZPOZ010000076.1, on the reverse strand, counting down.
GTGCTGCTGGAGCGCAGCGGCGGTCGCGGCCCGGCGCCGATGGCCTTCGGGCAGCCGCCCGCGGGCGAGGCGGCCGACCCGGCCGGGGGCCTGTCCGCCGCGGTGCAGGCGGTGCCCGCCGCGCTGCACCTGCCCCTCGCCCGGCTGGTGCTCGACCTCGTCGAGGCGCGCGCCTGGATCGACCGTGGGCTCCGGCACGTGAGCGCCGCCCAGCGCGCCGAGGTCTTCGCGCTGCTGCCCACCCTGACCGAGGACACCCCCGACGGCACCCGCTACCACCCCGTGCTCGACGACGTGGCGCGCGTGCTCGACGAGCACTCGCTGCACTACGGCGCGCTCAAGGCGCTGCAGGCCGTCCAGGACGCGCGGCGCGGGCTCGAGCAGGCCCGGGCCGGCGCGGGCGTGGTCGCCGGCCCGCCGTTCCGCCTCGCGCTGAGCACGCCGTGGGGCCTCGTGCACGTGTCCAGCGCACCGGGCGACGAGGACCTGAGCGACCCCTTCCTGGTCGTGACCTTCGGCGCCCGGCCGCTGCGGGCCCCCCTGGGGGCGACCTCGGCCTCGCGCCCGCTGTCGGTCGCGCTGCTGATGGACGGCGCCACCGGCGTGCGCGACGACGGGCCGGCCGCTTCGGCCGGGGCGGGGCTCGCCCGGGGGGTGCTCGGCTGCGGCCTCGTGTGGAGCGCGGGGGCCTCGAAGACCGCGTGGAGCGCGCGGCGCTGGGGGCTGGGGGCGGGGCTGTTCGGGTTGGGCGCGCTGGTGGACGAGGGCGGCGACGACGTCTACGAGGCGCGCAGCGCGGCCATGGGCGCCGCGTTCTTCGGCGCGGGGCTGCTGCTGGAGGCGGCGGGGGACGACGTCTACCGCCTGCTCGAGGGCGACGGCCAGGGCTTCGGCGGGCCGGGCGGGATCGGCGTGCTGGCCGACCGGTCGGGAGACGACGCCTACGAGAGCGAGCCCGACGCGGCCAAGGCAGGCCGGGCCGACTACCACAGCGCGCACAAGGTGGCGGTGAGCAACGCCCAGGGCGTGGGCTCGGGCCGGCGGGGCGACGGCAGCGACGGGCACGCCTGGGCCGGTGGCCTGGGCGCCCTGATCGACGTGGACGGCGACGACCGCTACCACGCCGGGAACTTCAGCCAGGGGCTGGGGTACTGGTACGGGACGGGCCTGCTCTGGGACGGGGGCGGCGACGACGCCTACACCAGCGTCTACTTCACGCAGGGGTCGGGGGCCCACTTCGCGGTGGGCGCGCTGATCGACGAGTCGGGCGACGACGTGCACGTGCTGCGCGAGAACGCCGGCGCGGCCTACGGCTTCGGCTGGGACGTGGTGAACGCGCTGCTGTTGGACCGGGGGCACGGCAACGACCGCTACGAGGCCCGGATCATCAGCACCGGCCTGGCGATGGTGCGCAGCAACGCCTTCTTCCTGGACGAGGGCGGCGACGACCGCTACGTGCTGGACGTGGGGGCGCAGGGGCTGGGGGACGTGGACCGGCGGCCGGAGTACCTGACGCCGGGGCGCACGACGACCTTCCCCTTCCACCTGGGGCAGGTGGGCGTGTTCCTCGACCTGGGAGGCGTCGACGTCTACGAGCGCCGGGGGCCCGACGGCGCGACGGCGCCCGACCCGGCGGCGAGGGACGGGGCCACCTGGAGGCTCGAGGCCCGCGACCCGGCGGCGGCCCACGGCTTCAACGTGGCGCTGGGGCGCGACCTCGAGCGGGGGCGGCTGGGGTTCCTGGACGCCTGGCCGGCACGGGTGCCGGCGAAGGCGCCGGCCGCCGGGCGGTAGGGGGCGGGCGGCGCCTCCCCGGGGGAAAGAGGGGCGACTCCGTGTCTGAGGCCGGACAGACGCCGGACAGCGCAGATGCTAGGCTTGACCCCCGTCGGAGGGCTTGCCATGCAGTGGATCCGCCGGTTGGCTGCGACGGTTCCGCTGGCGCTGCTCGCGGCGAGCTGTGGCGGCGGTGGCGGTGCGGCGCAGCCGGAGCCCGACCCGGCGCCGTCGCCCGGCATCGTGGGCACGTGGCTGCTGCAGCGGTCCGGTGGCTACCCGGTCTGGGGCGGCGGCTCCTTTCGTGAGTTCTCGGCGCGCATCTCGATCGTGGAGGGCGCGCTCTTCGTGGACTTGCGCAATGTGCCCGGCTGGGCGCCCGACATGGGCGGGTCTGCGGCCAACTCTCCGGTGGTCACGGAGTACTTGGCCCAGGCCGGCCTGGAGTGGGAGCGCTGGACGTGGACGGTCGAAGGCGACGCCGTTCACGGCACGATCGTCGGGCAGTACTTCTTCGGGGACTACGACCTCGAAGGACCGATCGTCTACGCCGCGACGGACACCTTCGAGGGCGTTCGCATGCCCGACCCGGTCCCGCTGTCCCTCGAGAGCCCCGGAACGGTCGAGTTCGGAGTCACCGGAGTCCCGAGCCAGGTGGCGTGGTTCGTTCGCGGTGGCTGCACGGGGTCGTTGGTCTACGCGGAGGTGGATGCGTCCTCCGGTCCGCTGCCCGCAGGCCTGTCGTTGACCGTCGAGGAGTCGCCGAACCCCGCCTACGAGGCCGTCGTGCGCGTCAAGGGGGAGCCCCGAGTCGCGGGCAGCTTCAACCCCTCCCACATCCGGGTCGGCCACGCGACCTGCTGGGCGGCGGACGAGGTGCAGGTCCGTCCGGCGTGGCAGATCACCGTGGGGCCGGTCGTGATCCTCGACACGGTGCCGGCGAGCGTTCCGGCCGCGTCGTACGAAGCGTCAGGGAAGTACGACGACGTGTCGGGGCTCCCGGACGCGGTGTTCAACCAGGGGGTCTCGGTCGGCATCGACGCGGCTGGCGGCGTCCCGCCCTACTCGGCCGCGATCGTCGACGACCCAGCCGATCCCGACGACGGTCCGCTGCCCGGGGGGGTCACCCTCCTGGGTGGGAACCAGCCCGTCCTCCTGGGCTCGCCGGTTCAGCTGGGGCCGGCGGGCAGGCCATTCAGATTCCGCGTCGCCGTCACGGATTCGCAGGGCGAGACTGCGGCTCGGACGTTCCAGTGGCGCATCACCACGCCCGACATCGTGATCCTGGACGGCACGCTGCCCCAGGCGACGGCAGGCGTGTCCTACACGCACACGATCCAGGTGGTCGATGGCGTGCCGCCCTTCACGTTCTCCGTAACCGCGGGCTCGCTGCCGGCGGGGCTGTCCCTGGAGCCAGGTACCGGGAAGATCAGCGGAGTGCCCATCACGGCGGGTTCGGGCTCCTTCACGGTGACGGTCGCCTCGCAGCTCGTCACCCAGAGCACGAGCAAGGAACTGACCCTGACCGTGAACTAGAGCCGCCGGTCTGAACTTCGAGGCGGGATGGCGGAGCCCCCAGGGACCCGCGACGGCAGGTTCCGGGTAGACGCGCCTTGCCACCGACGCGCTGGATGGGCCGCCCCCGCCGCCGCTTGCGGCGGCGCTGGCACGCGCCGGCCTACGTAACGAGCCGATGCGGGCCTGAGCGCCCTTGAGCCCAGCGCGTCGCACGATCCCGCCTCGAACTTGCGCCTCGCAACATTAGCGCCGCGTGCGCTTTGGCGCGCGCGCAGTCAGCGGGAGGAGCGTCAGCGCTTGCCCGCGGCCTTCTGCGCGCGACGGCTGGGCGGGGCCTCCGGCTCGGCGGCCGAGGGCTGGTGCAGGGGGCGCGAGGCCTCCACGAAGCGCTGGAAGAGCAGGCGCGTGAGCGCGTCGCCCGCCAAGCGCTCCGGATGCCACTGCACGCACTGGAAGAAGGCGCCCTCGGGATGCTCCATGCCCTCGATCAGCCCGTCCGCCGTGCGCGCCGTGATGCGGAAGCCCTCCGCCAACCGGTCCACCGCCTGGTGGTGGTAGGAGTTCACCCGGGCCGTCGTCGCCCCCGCCCAGTCCGCGAGCAGCGTGCCGGGCTCCAGGCGCAGCGGATGGCTCGGCTGCGTCAGCTCCAGCGTGCGCTGGTCGTGCCCCAGGGCGTCCGGGCGCTGGCTGGGCAGATCCTGGATCAGCGTCCCGCCGAAGGCCACGTTGGCCACCTGCATCCCGCGGCAGATGGCGAGCACCGGCAGACCGGCCCGCCGGGCCGCCTTGAGCAGGGCGATCTCGAACAGGTCGCGCGGGCGGTCCACCGGCCCCAGCCGCGGGTGCGGCGGGGCCCCGTACAGGTCGGGATCCACGTCGGCCCCGCCCGACAGGAGCAGGCCGTCCACGCGCTGCAGGACCTCCTCGGCCCGCTCGGGCGCCAGCGTGGGCAGGACCACGGGCAGCCCCCCGGCCTCCTCGACCCGCTGGACGTAGAACGCGGCCACCCCGAAGCGCTTGAGCCCGGGCTCGTCGCGCTCGGTCGAGACCAGGGTGCTGCACGAGAGTCCGATCAGCGGGCGCATGAGGCTCCAGGCGGGGGGGCAGGACGGCCATCGTACGGACGGACCGGTCCCCCGCACGGAACGGGGCGTGCCGCGCCGAGGCGTCCCTGGCATGCTCTGGGGATGGACCGCGTCGTCGCCACCGCCCCCGTGCGCCTGGACCTCGCCGGGGGCACGCTGGACATCTGGCCCCTCTACCTCACCCTGCCGCCGCCGGCGGTGACCGTGAACGTGGCCCTGGACCTCCCCGTGCGCGTCACCGTCGATCCGGCGGCCGCGGGAGAGCCCCGCATCCGCCTCGTGAGCCGCGACCGCGCCGAGGAGGCGGTCTTCGACGACCTCGCGGCGCTCGAGGCCGCCCTGCGCCGCGGCACGGCGGGGCTCAAGCTGCTGGCGCGGGCCGTGGCCGCCGTCCGGCCCCGGCAGGGCTTCACCCTGACCACCGAGGCCACCAGCCCGCAGGGGGCCGGCCTGGGCGGCTCCTCGGCGCTGCTGATCGCCGTGCTGGGGGCGCTGCTGCGCGCGGACGGCCGGCCCGCGCCCGCCGAGGACCTGCGCCGCCTCGCCCAGGACCTCGAGGCCACCGTGCTGCGCGGGCCCACCGGCTACCAGGACTACTACCCGCCGCTGCTGGGCGGCTGCCTGCGCCTGGAGGGCCGGCCCGGCGGCATCGAGGTCTCGCGGCGCGAGCTCGACCTCGGGGCCCTGGGGGACCGCCTCAGGCTCGTCTACACGGGCGAGCCGCACCACTCGGGGCTGACGAACTGGGGCATGCTGCGCGCCTACCTCGACGGCGAGGAGGAGACCGTGCGCGGGCTGCACGCGGTGGCCGACGCGGCCCGCGAGGTGGACGAGCGCCTGGCGCGCGGCGACCTCGACGGCGCGCTCCACGCGGTCGTGGACGAGGGCCGCGTGCGGGTGGGCCTGGCCCCCGGCGTCTCCACCCCCGCCATCGAGGCCCTGGACGCCGCCGTGCGCGCGGCGGGCGCCTGGGGCACGAAGATCTGCGGCGCGGGCGGCGGGGGCTGCGTGCTCGTCGTGCTGCCTCCGGGACCTCCGCCCCCCGGCCTGGAGGCCGCCCTCGCGCAGCCGGGCGCCACCGTGCTGCCGTCGCGCCTCCCTGCTCAGGGCCTCGCCTACGTCGTCGGCTGAGCCCCCGCTGGCGGTCGTCCTCGACCTGGACGACACCCTGCTCGACACCCTGGGCCAGTGCGTGCTCCCCGCCCAGCGCGAGGCCGCGCAGGCGATGCGCGCGGCGGGCCTGGACCGGCCGGTGGAGGAGATCCTCGCGCTGCGCCGCGCGTGGCAGGGCCGGGTCGCCGACCTGGACCGGCGCGTGGCGGAGGCGCTCGGCGCGCGGGACGTCGAGGCCGTGGCCCGCGCCGGCCGCCGTGCGTTCTTCGAGCGCGACCCCGGGGCGATCGTGCCTTTCCCGTTCGTGCCGGCGCTGCTGGAGCGGCTCCGGACGCTCGCGCGCCTGCTGCTGCTCACGGCGGGCGCCCCGGTCACGCAGCGCCTCAAGCTCGAGCGGCTGGGCCTGGCCGACGCCTTCCACGACGTGCTCACCGTGGACACCCTGGCCGGCGAGGGCAAGCACGCCGCGCTGGCGGCGTGGCTCGGGCGCACGGGCCTGCCGCCGGCGCGGGTGCTGGTCGTGGGCGACCGACCCTCGGGGGAGATCGCCGCGGCGTTGGCCCTGGGCTGCCCGGCCCTGCGCGTGCGCGGCGGCGAGTTCGACCCCGAGCCCACCCCCGCCGGGGCCGAGGAGGCCGCCGACGTGCGCGCCGTGCTGCGCCGCTTCGGCCTGGGGGAGGCTGGGTAGGGGCGCCCGGCCGCCGTAGACTCGCATGCTCTCCCCGCCGGGGCCGCGCATGACCAAGCCGCTCACGCCGCTCGAGGACGCCACCCTGCGCTTCGTGCTCAGCACCCTGTCCGAGGCCCAGGGCTGGCTCGACCTCACGCGCGTCTCCAGCCGCACGGGCCGGCATCTCTCCGACGTGCGCCAGGCCGTGGCGCGGCTCGTGCGGCGTCGGCTGCTCAGCCTGGACGAGTCGGCGCCCAACACGGAACGCTGGCTGCGCTTCCTGGCCCCGGGCCAGGAGCCCTCCGACGCGCCCCCCGCCCCCGAGCGCACTCCGGTCGCGTAGCCCGTCGCCGCGGCGCGGGGCCCGCCAGGGGCGGCGCTACGCCGGCGTGAGGCGCAGGATCTCGCGCGTGGCCACCTCGGCCTCCAGCCGCATGGGCAGCAGCTCGCCCGACAACCACAGCGGCGTCAGGTCGTCGTAGTGCGGCGAGCCCACGTGCCCGCTCTGGCCGCCGAAGGTGATCATGCGTCCGCTGCCCTCGGGATCGGCCAGATCCACGACCTGGCGGAAGGAGGCCCCGACCTCGACCTCGAACGGGCGGTCGTTGAGGTACTGCCCCGAGCAGACCGCGAAGGGCCCGCCCGGCAGTGGGAAGGGGCCGCGGTGGAAGGTGCGCCCCAGCCCGGGCACGGCCCCGGCCGGGTGGCGCAGCGTCAGCCGGTGCAGCTCGCCCCAGGTCGTCCCCAGGCCGTGGCCCCGCTCCACGAGGTCGCGCCAGGCGTCCTCGAGGGCCTCGCCCAGCACCGTGGCCCGCACCGCGTGCGGCACCAGCAGCCCGTGCGGGTCGGCGAAGGCCTCGATCACGGGACGGTCCATGAGGTTCACCAGCGCCAGCGCGCGCAGCGCGAGCGTCTCGCCGAGCAGCGGGCTCAGCACGCGCCGCGCCAGGTGGTGGTAGAGCAGGTGGGCCAGCGGCGCGCCGCGGCTGCCGGGGTCGTCGCGGCCGTCCCAGGCCAGCAGCGCGTCCAGCGCGCGTGAGACCCCGGGGCGCTGGCGGCGGGCGGCCTCGCCGTAGGGGACCAGCACGTGGGTCCTCAGGCGCAGCAGGCCCAGGTCGAGGGCGTCGCGCTGCATCGCCGCCAGGTCGCCGGCGGTGAGCGGGGCCGTGCCGTCGAGCAGCTGGCCGATGCGCCGCGCCCGGTGGTCGGGCTCGTAGAGGTTGCTCAGGTAGTG
>CAZPOZ010000075.1:0-9652 GCA_964588235.1 uncultured Planctomycetales bacterium | reverse complement strand
GTCGTCATCGGCCTTCCGCTACCGGCCCAGCGCGCCGGTTGCTTGGGCACGGCCTCCAGAGGCCCTCGGCAAGCCGTTCCGGAGGGGGTGTCTCCCACTCCTGAAGGCAGCACCTCCTGACTTGGTTGCCAGGGTCGTCACGGGAGGAAGGGCGCCAGCGCGCTCCACTGCTGCTCGAAGTCGTCCTCGTCGCGCACGGTCAGGCGCAGCTGCTCCTCGAAGAGCGTGGCGAAGCGCTTGCGCGCGCGATGGCGCAGCACGTCGAGCGCCGAGCGCGGGCGGCCCAGGCGCTCGGCCAGGTCGGGGCTGCCCTGGCCGTCGGTGGCGAGCAGGTCGTCGATCACGGCGGCGTAGTCGGCGTTGCCCGCGCGCAGCAGCCGCAGGGCCTCGGCGACGGCCACCTCGACCCAGCCGCGGTCGAGCGCCTCGGCCGGATCCGGCGCGGCGGAGGCCACGCGCGCGAGCGGCGCCTCGCCGGCCTGCCGGCCCGCCCCGCGCTTGTGCGCGTGGAGGCGGTCGAGGTGGTCGAGCACGTAGCGCCGCAGCTGCGTGGAGACCCAGGCGCGGAAGGAGCGCAGAGCCGGGCCTTCCCGGGCGAGCCAGCCCTTCTCCAGGCAGGCGGCCAGGTAGCCCTGCACGACGTCCTCGACCTCGCCCGCGTCGGCTGCGCGCCCCGTGAGCGAGCCGAGCAGGCTGGCCACGTAGCGCCGCAGCGCCGGGGCGTAGGTGCCGACCAGGTGCCGCCAGCTCTCCTCGAAGCGCCGGTCCTGCCGGTCGGCGGGGGGCGGCAGCAGGGAGCGGCGCGTCACGATCGAGCGCAGGCGCGGTCCGGCGTCGATCACTCGGGTGCGCACGGGGGGTCCGGGGGGGAGGAGGGGGCGGGACGGCTCGCCCCATGGAACCAGAGGCCATGAGACCAGAAACCCGCGTGCCGGGCCTCGCCCGCTCAGCGCGCCGGGCGCGGGTAGAGCCCCTCCAGGTCGTAGCCCAGCCCGAACGATCGCGGCCCGGGGGCCGTGACCCAGGTGGAGCCGTCGGCCGCGGGCGTGGCCGGGAAGGTCGTGGGCGCCGTCTCCACGGCGTAGGAGTCGCGTCCCCCCGTGTCCAGGAACACGCCCCAGGAGGGGAGGTCGTCGCGGAAGGAGCGGAACGGCGGGTAGCGCGAGGCCACGCCGAAGGCGCCGGTGTCGTTCCAGCCGTTGGCCGGTCCCAGCGCCTTGTCGTGGAAGGTGTAGCGGTCGTCGCCCCGCCGGTCCCAGAAGAGGCCGATGCTGTTCAGGTCGGCCGCGCCGGCGCAGTGGTTGTTCAGGTCGTAGCCGTCGTCGCCGTCGCCGTCCACGAACAGGCCCACGCTGCCGTCGCGGGCGTGCCCCTGCCACTGGTTCTTCGCGCCCGGGTTGGCCGCGTTGTGCACGTCGTCGCCGGCGAGGTCCACCAGCACGCCCAGCGCGAAGTGCGCCGCCGCCCCGGCGGAGTACTTGCCGTTCTGGTACTGGTCGTCGCCCGCCCGGTCCTCCAGCACGCCCAGGGCCCACCAGTAGCCGCAGCCCTGCGCCCAGACCTGGGCGTGGTAGCGGTCGTCGCCGGCGCCGTCCACGAGCACGCCCACGCCGCCCGCCAGGCTGCGCCCGTCGCCCAGGTCGGCCCGCCGCCCGTAGCCGCAGCCCTGGGCCATCGCCACGCTCTGGTTCAGGTAGAGCGCGCTCACGTTGCCGTCGTCGCGCGCCACGTAGGCGTCGTTGCCCGCGAGGTCGATCAGCAGCCCGGCCCCCAGCGTGCCGCCCAGCCCCTGCGCCTGCTCGACGCACTCGTAATCGTCGTCGCCGGCCAGGTCGATCAGCGCGCCCACGCCGGCGTGGCCCGAACCCTGCCCCCAGGGGCCCTTGGAGCGGTAGGCGTCGTTGCCCGCCGCGTCCAGCAGCACGCCCGCGCCGAACAGCCCGCAGCCCAGCCCCGAGCGGCCGGCCTCGTACAGGTCGTCGCCGGCCAGGTCGACCAGGAAGGCCACGCCGAACAGGCCGCAGGCCAACGAGGCCGGGGCCTCGCTCACGTAGCGGTCGTCGCCGCCCAGGTCGACGTGCAGGCTCAGGGCCGTGTCGGGGTCGGCGTCGCCCACGAAGGTCGCGGCCGTGGTGCCCGACCAGGCGTCGTCGCCGCCCAGGTCGAGCGTCAGCACGTCGCCGGGTGCGCGGTCCACCGCGTCGGGCCCCGTGCCGTAGACCACCACCTCGGCGCCCGCCGGTCCCAGGCGCACGGGCTTCTCCAGCGCGCCGCCCTCCCGCTCCGCCGGCGGGGCCGCGCGGTACTCCTCCAGCGCCCGCTCCAGGTGCACGGCCAACACGATCGAGCCGTACGCCAGGGGCTCGCGCCGCACGCTCGCCAGCCACTCGAAGGCCGCCGGGCGGAAGGTGGCCGACTGCCCGTGCCACTCGTCCACGAAGGGCGCCGTGGCCGCGCGGTGCTGCGCGAGCGAGAGGTCGATGGGGTCGGCGCTGGGCGCGTCGGGCTCGAGGGTCTCGGGCGTGACCGTGAACAGGTTGGCCGGCGGCCGCGACTGCTTCACCCACGGCCGGGCCAGCACGAGGCCCACCCAGAGGCGCAGCAGCAGACGCTGGGCGGCCACGGGCACGGCGGCCAGGTCGCCCCGCGCGGGGCCCCCCGAGAGCCGTTCGAGCGCCTCCCTCGGCGTCGTGGCCGTCTCGAGCTCCTCGAGGCCCCAGCGCAGGCCCTCCGGCGGCGCGTACATCCGTCCGGCCCAGACGTCGGTGAGCGTCCAGCCGCGCGCCAGCACCTCGCTCGGCTTGGCGGCGTTCTCGAGCAGGCCGTCGGTGAGGCGCCCCGTCTCGCGCGGCAGGCGGCGCACGTCGGCGAAGGCGGCCTGCACGCTGCGCAGCAGGTGCGCGTCGCGCCCGAAGGCGCGCAGCTCCTCGGCCCCGTAGCCGAGCGCGCCCCCGGGACGGCCGGCGTCCCGGAGCACGCGCTCCCAGACGGCGTCGGGGATGGCCAGCGCCGCGCGCGAGCCGTCGAAGGCCGGCGGCTCGGCGCCCGCGCCGGGGGCGAGCAGCAGCAGGGCCCCGACGACCCCGTGGAGCGCCGCGGTGGGCCATCTCGGCATCGTGCCTCCCGGCGGCGCGGGGGACCGCACCGTCCTTCGTGGTCAGACCTTCAGCTCCACGTCGGCCCCCAGCCGGTCGCGGTAGGGCGCCAGCGCGGGCTCCACGTGGTCGGCCAGGAAGCGCTCCACCTGGCGGGGCGCCAGGCCCACGTAGCGGGCCGGGTCGGCCAGCCCGGCCAGCTCGCCCCGCACGGCCGAGAACGCCGGGTCGGCGGCCAGGCGCCCGAGCAGGTCGTTGGCCTCGGCGCCCGCCAGCAGCCGCTCGCGGGCCGCCAGGCTGTGCACGCGCACGCGCTCGTGCAGCGCCTGGCGGTCGCCGCCCGCGGCCGTGGCGCGCATGAGCACGTCCTCGGTGGCCAGGAAGGGCAGGTCCTTGGCCAGGCGCGCGCGCACCACCGCCTCGTTCACCACCAGGCCGCGGGTCACGTTCGTCAGCAGGCGCAGCACGGCGTCGGTGGCCAGGAAGCCCTCGGGCAGCACGATGCGCCGCGCGGCGCTGTCGTCGAGCGAGCGCTCGAGCCACTGGGCCTGGGCCATCACGCCCGCCTCGCCGGCCAGGGCCAGCACGTGCCGCGCGAGGGCCGTGAGGCGCTCCGAGCGCATGGGGTTGCGCTTGTAGGCCATGGCCGAGGAGCCGATCTGGCCGGCCTCGAAGGGCTCGCTGACCTCGGCGTGCCCCGAGAGCAGGCGCACGTCGTTGCCGAAGCGCGCGGCGCTCACCGCCACGGCGCCCAGCACGGAGAGCACCTGGAAGTCGGCCCGGCGCGGGTAGGTCTGGCCCGAGACGGGCAGCGGCGCGGCGAAGCCGGCCTTGCGCGCCACCAGGCGGTCGAGCTGCTCGACCCGCTCGGCGTCGCCGCCGAACAGGGTCAGGAAGGAGGCCTGCGTGCCCGTGGTGCCCTTGCTGCCGAGGAACGGCACGCGCGTGGCGGCGCGCTCCACCTCGTGCAGGTCGTCCACGAGGTCGTGCAGCCACAGGCAGGCGCGCTTGCCCATCGTCGTGGGCTGGGCCGGCTGGAAGTGCGTGTAGGCCAGGCAGGCCGTCGCCGCGTGGCGCCGCGCGAAGCCGGCCAGGGCCGACACGGCTTCCGCCAGCGCGAGCGCCGTGAGCCCCAACGCCTCGCGCACGAGCAGCGCGTCGGCGTTGTCGGTCACGTAGCACGAGGTCGCGCCCAGGTGGATCACGCCGCGCGCGGCGGGCGCGGCGTCGCCGTAGGCATGCACGTGCGCCATCACGTCGTGGCGGAAGCGGGCCTCGTACTCGGCGGCCCGCTCGAAGTCGATCGCCGTGCAGGCGCCCTCCAGCGCGGCGAGCTGCTCCGGGGCGATGGGCAGGCCCAGCTCGCCCTCGGCCTCGGCCAGCCAGATCCACAGCCGCCGCCAGGTCTCGATGCGCCGCCGTTCACCGAAGAGGGCACGCATCGTCGCGCCCGCGTAGCGCGTGGAGAGCGGGCTCACGTAGCCGTCGTGCGCGGCGCTCATGCGCAACGCCACCAAGAGGGGCGGGGCGAGGCGCGTTCGGCGCGCTGGAGCCGGGCGCTCAGGCCGCTTCCTCCTCCCCGCGCAGGCCGCAGGCGCGTCGTCGTCGTCGGCCTTCCGCTACCGGCCCAGCGCGCCGGTTGCATGGGCACGGCCCGCGGAGGCCTCCGGCAAGCCGTTCTGCGGGGGCGGTGTCTCACGCTCGAGGGCCGGTCCCCTACCTTGGTCCCCAGGGCGCTCATGCGAAGGCCTGCGGGTCGGGCGCGCGCGGCGGCTCGATGGCCAGGTCGCCGCCGGCCGCCTCGCTCTCGACCACGCGCCAGCGGTCGGGCGAGCAGCCCGGGTAGGCCGGATCGGAGAGGCGGTGGTCCACGTACTGGGCGAAGTAGAAGAGGCAGCGCTCCACGGTGGCGCGGATGTAGCGCGTGCCGGGGTTGCACCCGTCGCGGTCGCTGACCACGAGCAGGGTCTCCAGCCGTCCGCCGAGATCGGCGCGCGACTGGGCCAGGCGCTTGCGCTCCGCCGGGTCGCTCCAAGGGTGCAGCCGGAGCGCCAGGCCCTCCAGGCCGGCGTTGAGCGAGGCGAAGTCGAGCGGCTCCCCGGCCTCCAGGCGCCGGTGCGACTCGCGCAGCAGCTCCAGGTTGTTGAGCAGGTACACCAGCGCCTTCTTCTGCGGCCACTCGGGGGCCACGGCGAAGTCGCGGCTCTTGACCGGCACGATGCTCAGCGCGGCCTCGTCGGTCGCCCAGGTGCGCTGGAGGTTCAGGAGCGCGAGCCAGAAGCGCTGCTGTTCGAGGTGCACGCCTCGACTGTACCGGATCGGGCCGCGGCCGGCTTCGGATGGCGCCACGCCGACGACGGGCGCGAGGCGTGAGCGCCCTGCCCTCAGGCCTTCGGCCGTCGCTCGAGGCAGGCCATCACCAGGCTGGCCGCCGCCACGAGGCCCAAGGCCGCGCTGAGGCCCTGGTAGGGGGCCATGTGCCCTGCGCTGTGGTACTTCACCGTCGAGCCCGTGACGACCGCGCCGATGAGCGAGCCCAGGAACAGCATCCAGAGCAGGGTCTCCCGCGGGACGAAGCCCGCCTCAGGCCCCCGGCCGCCGGGGGTCGCCCGCTGGGCGCGCTCTGCCGAGACGTGCTCCTGCCGGTCCATCGAAGCCTCCCTGGGTCGTCGGGTCCGCCGCCCAGCCTACGCTGGTTCCGCCGGTCCGAAGCTCGAGGTGGGATGGCAGGTAGTGGGTCAGTTTGCGATCCTGACGCCCTACTGGGGCACACCGGCGCGCTGGATGGGGAGCTCTGTTGGGCGCCCCGCAGGCGGGGCGCCGTGGAAGGCCCGCAGCGGCGAGGCCGCCCCCGCCGCCGCTTGCGGCGGCGCTGGCACGCGCCGGCCTAAGCGACGAGCAGATGCGGGCCTGAGCGCCCTTGAGCCCAGCGCGTCGCCCGATCCCGCCTCGAACTTGCGACCCGGTGCACCCGCCGGCCCGTCACTCCCGCAGCAGGTGCCGCAGCCGGTCGGCCTGCGCCTCGGTGAGCGTGCCTTTGGCCTCGGCCACCTCGACCGTCTTGCGCGCGAGCTCGCGGTAGAGCCGCAGCAGGTCGCCCGGCGCCGAGGCCAGGGCCGAGAGATGGCGCTCGACCGTGGGCACGTCGCCCCGCGCGATCGGCCCCGTGAGCGCCGCCGGCAGGCCCACCGCCTCGAGGTTGGCCAGCGTGCCCTTGAGCAGCGGCAGCAGGGAGGGCAGCGCCTCCTCCGGGGGCACGCCCGCCAGCACCAGCAGGCGCACGGCGTAGTCCACCAGCGTGACGACGAAGTTCGAGGCCGCCACCGCGCCCGCGTGGTAGAGCGCCTTGCGGCCCGGCGCCAGCGGCAGGCTGTGCGCCCCGAGCGTCACCACCAGCGCCCGCAGCACCTCCACGGCCTGCTCGTCGCCCTCGACGAAGAAGCAGGTCTCCGGCAGCAGGCGCACCGCCGTGTCCACGGAGGCGAAGGTCTGGAGCGGGTGCAGGGCGCCGGCGTGGGCGCCGGCGTCGCGCACGGGCGCCAGCACCTCGGCCGGCAGGCCCCCGGCCAGGTGGGCCACGACGGCGCCGCGGCGCAGCGCGCCCCCCGCCAGCGCCTGGGTGGCCACCTCCTCGATGGCGCGGTCGGGCACCGCCAGCAGCACCACGTCGGCGTCCTTGACCGCCAGGCCGGGGTCGCCCACGACGGTCACCCCGCCGAGCAGGGTACAGGCCGCCTGGGCCTTGCGCTTGGTGCGGCTGGCCACGGCGGTCAGGGTGTGCCCCGCCCGCTGGAGCAGCAGGCCCAACGAGGTGCCGATCACCCCGGCGCCGACGATGGCGATCTTCATGGGCGGGGGTTCCTGTGGCTTCCTGGGCGGCTGAGCCGTGTGGGCATCCCGTCCCCCTGAGGGTAGCCCGCTCGGGGCCGGCGGCGCCAGCCCCCGGGGCGGTCGGGCGCAGGTCAGCGCGTCTGCCCTGCCATGAACTTGTAGATTACAAAGAGTCTCGGCCCGCCCTGATTCAGGCCTCCGCAGGCACGGCGTGCACCAGAGGACCGCCCCCGGCGGCCACCAGGGCGCGGTGCACGTAGGCCTTCGCGCCGGCCACGGCCACCTCCAGCGGGCGCCCCAGGCCCAGGCGGGCGGCCAGGGCGGCGGAGAGGGCGCAGCCGGTGCCGTGGGGGTCGGCTCCCGGGAGGCGCCGGAGCGCGAAGCGCTGCACCCCGGAGGGCGTGGCGAGCACGTCCACGGCCTCGGGCCCGACCCCGTGCCCCCCCTTGAGCAGCACGGCGCGGCAGCCCAGCCGCAGCAGCGCCCGGGCGGCGTCGTCTTCCTCCCCCGGGGCGATCGTGGCCCGGCCCAACAGCCGTGCCGCCTCCGGCAGGTTGGGGGTGATCACCGTGGCCAGGGGCAGGAGGGCTTCGAGCAGGGCGGGCAGGGCCTCCGGGCGCAGCAGGTCGCCGCCCGCGGAGGCGGCCAGGACCGGATCGACCACCAGGGGGGCGCGGGGGGCGGCCTCGAGCAGCGACGCCACGGCGCGGATCGTGGGGCCGTCCCAGAGCATGCCGGTCTTGAGCGCCCTCGGCCGCACCTCCTCCAGCACCACGCGCAGCTGCTCGGCCACCAGGTCGGGTGCCACCGCCTCCACCCGGCTCACGCCGCGCGCCCCCTGCACGGTGAGCGCGCTCACCACGGCGGTGCCGCGCACGCCGTGGGCGGCGAAGGTCTTCAGGTCGCCTTGGAGGCCGGCCCCGCCCGTGGGGTCGCTACCGGCGATCGTGCACAAGGGAATGTAGTCGGCTCGCAGCATGCCGATAGATTGAAGGAGGAAGGCAGCGGCTGGCCATCTCCGTCCCGCCCGGCCTTCCCCGGCGGAGAGTCCGACGATGTGCACGCGTGCCCTCACCGGCGCCCTCCGGCGCGCCGGCCTGCCTGCGTCCCTGGCGCCCCTCCTGGGCCTGTTCCTTCTGGCCGGGGCCTCGGCGGGCTGCCGCGCCGGCCGTCCCGAGGCCGCCGGGACGCAGGTCGCCACCGGAGACGTGCTCTCGGGCCGGCTGGCCGCCACGAGCCCGGCGCACGCCGCGCAGATCGAGGGCGTCGAGTCGTCGCTGCTCGACTTCACCCTCCAATCCGACGAGCTCAACCGCTCCTCGCCCCGGCCGCGCCTGCTCGACCCGGAGGGTCGGGCCGTCGAGCTGGAAGGGCACCGCGTGACGCCGGAGGGGGCCGCCACGACCCGCTACGAGGGCGTCGTGCTGCTGCGCACGGGCACCTACCGGCTCGAGCTCGCCAGCGCCGACACGAGCGACGACTCCTGGTACCTCTACCGCCACACGCTGCGCTTCCCCAGCATCGTGGACGACCGCGCCCAGCTCGGCGCCACCGGCACGCATCCGATCTCGTTCTCGGCGCCCTACGGCGGGACCGTCACGGTGCGCGTGCGGCCGGTGAACCGCTCGGCCCTGGCGCCCGAGATCCGCGGCGTGATCGATCCCAGCGGAGGCCGCGCGCTGGACGCCAGCCGGACGCCCCAGGGCGTGAACCCGCCGCAGATCGCGCCCACGATCGATGGCGGGGTGGTGCTCGTCTTCGTCGCTCCCCACCCCGGCCGCTACACGGTGCTGGCGGCCGCCAAGCCCGGGCACGAAGGGGAGGCCCGCATCGACGTCGACGTGGGCACGCCGAACTTCGGCCGCAACCTCTGGCACCCGGGCTCCGAGCCGGGGACCCCCCTGACGGGCATGCGGCCGGGCGCCGGCCAGCCCTCGGTGGGCACGCCGGCGACCGAGCGCGTGGCGGCGACGGCGCCCCTGGCCCCGCCCTCGGGCGGCTGGTCGGCGCCCGCCCCGGCGCCCGTCGCCGGGCCCGCCACCGAGCCCGCCGCGCACCTCGCCCGCAAGTGAGGTGCCCGCGTCGGCGGTAGCCTGGGGGGGTGCGAGCCGCTTCGCTCCGCCTCTGCGCGCTCTTCGTGGCCGCGTTCGCCCTGGCGCAGGTCCGTCCGCCCGCGCCGGCGGCGGCCGACGCGGCGGCCCGGGTGGCCGAAGCCGAACGCCTGATCGCGCGGCTGCAGGCGCTGCTCAAGGCCCAGGACCGCGCCGGCCTGGAGGCCGAGCTCGGCAAGGTGGGTCCGGCGCACAACGCCTTGGACGACGAGGCCGTCCGGGCGCGGCTCCACCGGGTCGTCGGCGACGTGCTCGCCCACGAGGCGTTGGGCTCCACGCGCCTCCAGGCCGCCGACGCGCTGGCCGAGTGCCACGACGAACGGGTGTGGTCGCAGCTCAAGCGCGTGTTCCCCGCCCCCGAGGTCGAGACGGGCCTGCCGTACGGCACGTATGACATCTGCGCCTATCGGCCGAGCGGCAACCGACGAAACACGGCGACCGATGTTCCCGTTCAGACGACGACCACCGACACGGCGCGGACGATCTACACCGGCAGCAGCGCCACCGGCAGGGCCTCGGGAGCCTGCCCGTGATCAGGCCGTCGCTCCGAGACGAACGAGGGCTCACCTTTCCCGAGCTCATGGTCGGAATGCTGATCGGGCTGATCGTGCTCGG
>CAZPOZ010000074.1:0-9658 GCA_964588235.1 uncultured Planctomycetales bacterium | reverse complement strand
TGGTCACGCTCTTGGCCGGCCAGCCGGCCGACGCCTCGGGCGTGTTCGCCGGCGACTGGGTGACGGGCTGGGACGGGCGTGCGCTCGCCGGCAGCGCCGACCTGATGGCGCGTCTGGCGCGCGCCGTCCCGGGGGTGGCGGTGCCCGTGGACGTGCGCCGGGCCGGACGCCGGGTGCTGTCCGCCCTCAGGCCCGGGCGCCGGCCCGCGGCCGAGGGCGGCAACCTGGTGGAGCGCGCGCGCGTGTCGTCGGACGCGGCCGGCGGCGCGCTCGTGGCGGCCCGCACGGGCCTGGACCGCGTGGAGCCAGCCGGCGGCGCTCGCCGGGCGATCTGGCGCCACGACGGGCCGGGCGCGGTGCAGCGCGCCCACGTGCTGGCCGGCACGGCCTACGTGCAGGTGCGCCGGCAGAACGAGGGCGACCTGCTCGTCGCCGTGGATCCGGCCACGGGGCGCGAACGCTGGCGGCGCCCCCTGGACGGGGTCGTGGCCGAGCTCGAGCTCGCCGGCTCGGCCGTGGTGCTCGAGGTGGAGGGCCCGGGCACGGCCGTGGTGCTGGACGCAGGCGACGGCTCGGTGCGCGCCGTGCTGCTGCGCGGCGAACGCGCGCTCGAGGCGCTCGACCGCACGCGCATCCGCCCGCGCACCGCCGCGGCCTCCGCGGGCCGGCTGTGGTGGCACCGCCGCCGCGCGTGGGGGCACGTGGACGTGGACGTGGCCGACACGACCACGCTCGCGGTCCGGCCGGCGCTGCGCCGCACGGTGCCGCCGGACGCGCGCGCCCTGCCGCCCGAGATCTCGGCCGCGGCGCTCGTGGCCGTGCCCCTGGACGGCTCGCACGTGCTGCTGCTGGCCCCCGACCCCGCGCTGCCCGACCGGCAGACGGTGATGACGCTGGGCGGCGACCGGCTGCTGACGAACCAGGACCAGCACGCGGGCGCGCTCAGCGACGAGAGCCGCGTGATCGTCATCGGGGGCACCGTCTTCGTCGTGCGCAACGACGACGCGCGCCCGACGGGCATCGTGGTCATGGTCTTCGCGGAAGACCGCTCGCGGCCGGGCACCCTGCTCTTCGTGGACCGGGCCCGGGGCATGCTCCCCAACGTGCGCCAGCTGATCCTGCAGGAGGCCGAGCGCTTCCCCGACGGGCTGCTGCTCACGGCGACGACGCAGCAGATGGCCGCCGACGGCACCCACCGGCGCAGCACGCTGTGGGTGCCCACGGCCGAGCGCGGCCTGGACCGCGACAGCGGGCACCGCTCGTGGGAGGTGGACCTGCGCATGCAGTGGCGCCGCGGCGCGGTGCGCTCGGGCGCCTCGATCCTGCTGCCCACCGACGAGGGGGCGCTGCGCGTGCCCGTGCTGACCGCCCCCGACCGCTGACCCTCCGGCCCCGGCGTCCCCGGCGTCCCCGGCGGCCGGCCCCGCCGGCCGCTCCGCCCTGCGCGCCGCGTCAGCGCTGGGTGAGCAGCTCGACCACCTGGTCGGCCGTGGCGCCCGAGGCGATCCGGGCCCGCACCTCGTGCAGCTTGAGGCGCTTGCTGATCTGCGCGAGCAGCTCGAGGTAGGGCTTCTGCGCGTCCTGCGGCCCGGCGATCAGCACGACGATCGTGACCGGCTTGCCGTCGATCGAGCCGAACTCGACCCCCTCGAGCGAGCGCCCCACGCCCACCACGAAGCGCTCCACCGAGGCGATGCGCGCATGGGGGATGGCGATGCCCAGGCCGATGCCCGTCGAGAGCAGGGCCTCGCGCTCGCGCACCGCCTGCAGCAGCGCCGCCTCGTCGGTCACGTCCGGGCTCGTGGCCACGGCCGCGACCATCTCCTCGAGCACGCCGTCCTTCGTGCGCGCCACGAGCTCGACCACGTGCTTGGGGTTGAGGTGGTCCTTGAGCTCGATCCGGCCGTCGTGCATGGCGCGGGTTCCTTCGGGTCGCTTCGGGTCGCTTCGGGCGCGAGGCCGGGGCGCGGGGCCGCCCGGGGCCGGGCTAGAGGGCGTCGGGACGGATGGTAACGACAGGCGGCCCGGCGCCGAAGGTCACCGAGACCAGGTCGATGCGCAGGCAACGCCCGCGGAAGGCCTCCTGCGAGACGAGCCAGCGCCCGATGGCCTCGAGCCTCAACCGCCCCTCGCGGCCCACCCGGTCCAGGGCCGGGGCAGGGCGGCTGCCGCTCGTGCTCTTCACCTCGACGAGCACGAGCACCCCCCGGTCCTCGGCCAGCAGGTCGAGCTCGCCGGCGGGGGTGACCAGGTTGCGCGCGAGCACCCGCAGGCCCCGGGCCGCGAGCGCCCGGGCCGCCGCCCGCTCCCCGCGGCTGCCCAGGAGCCGGGCCAGCAGGCCCCGGCGGGAGCGTAAGCCGCGGCTGGCGCTCCACGGGGTCATGCGGGCCTGACGCGCCGGGCCGGTTCCCTCGGCCGCCGGCTCAGGCCTTGGCGGCGGGCGGGGACGCGGGCTGGGACGGGGTCGGGGCGCCCGCGGCCGTGCCCTCCGCCGCGCCGTCCTCGCCGATGATCGCCGTCAGCCGCGTGGACTTGCCGGTGCGCTTGCGCAGGTAGCGCAGCTTGGCCCGACGCACGCGGCCCTGGGAGACCACGGTGATGGCCGCGATGAGCGGGCTGTGCACGGGGAAGATGCGCTCGACGCCCTCGCCGGCCACCAGGCGACGGACGGTGAAGGTCTCGCCCAGGCCGCCGCCGCGGATGCCGGTGACCGTGCCGCTGAAGACCTGGACGCGCTCTTTGTCGCCCTCCTTGATCTTGAGCGACACCTCCACGCTCTCGCCCACGCGCAGGCGGGGGAGGTCGGTGCGCAGCTGCGACTTCTCGGCGAGGCGGACGCGATCCATGGCAGGTCTCCGCGGGGTGGCCGTCGAAGGCGCACCCGACCGGGCCGGCCCCGCCCGGGGGAGGGCGGAAGGGACCCGGAAACGGCGGAAGGTACCCCCGCCTGCGACCGGAGCGAAGAGAAGGTAGTGGGCTGGTTCCCTCCCGCCCAGGGCGGGCGACGCGCTGGGCTCAAGGGCGCTCGGGCCCGCAGCTGCTCGTTGCGTGGGCCGGCGCGTGACAGCGCCGCCGCAAGCGGCGGCGGGGGCGGCCTCGCCGCTGCGGGCCTTCCACGGCGCCCCGCTTGCGGGGCGCCCAGGAGGAGGGCCATCCAGCGCGTCGGTGCGCCCCAGCCCGGCGTCAGGATCGCGAACGGACCAACTACCGAGGAGAACCCCGCCGGGGGAGGCGGCCCCGCGGCGGGCCGGCCTGCGGCCCCTCCGGGGGGCCCGGCGCCCTCCCGAGCCCCGGCCCGTAGCATGCCGGGGCGATGCACGCCACCGTCGTGACCCTCTTCCCCGGGCTGTTCCGCCCCTTCCTCGAGGCCTCGATCCTGGGGCGGGCCGTGGAGGCCGGGCTCGTGCGGGTCGGCCTGATCGACCTGCGGGCCTACGGCGAGGGCCCGCACCGCGTCGTGGACGACCGGCCGTTCGGCGGCGGGCCCGGCATGGTGCTGATGGCCGAGCCGCTCACGCGGGCCGCCACCGACGCGCTGGCCCAGCACCCCCCGGGGGCGCGCCTGCTGCTGCTCACGCCCCAGGGCCGGCGCCTCGACCAGCGCCTGGCCGGCGAGCTGGCCGCGCACGCGCCGGGCTTCGTGCTGCTGTGCGCCCGCTACGAGGGCGTGGACGAGCGCGCCGTGGAGGCCCTGAGCCCCGAGGAGCTCTCGCTGGGCGACTTCGTGCTCAGCGGAGGCGAGCCCGCGGCGCTGGCGGTGCTCGACGCGGCGGCGCGCCTGGTGCCGGGCGTCGTAGGCGACGAGCGCAGCCCGCGGGAGGACTCCTTCGGCGAGGGCGGCGGGCCGCTCGACCACCCGCACTACACGCGGCCCGCCGTCTGGCGCGAGCGGCCCGTCCCCGAGGTGCTGCGGGGGGGCAACCACGCCGCGATCGCGCGCTGGCGGCGCGAGCAGGCGCTGGCCCGCACGCGGGCGCGGCGCCCCGACCTGCTGGCGGGCGAGCGGGGCGAGGCCTGATGTTCACCGGGCTGGTCACCCATCGCGGGCGCGTGGAGCGCGTGGAGCGCCGGGACGACGGCGGGTTGTCCCTGACGCTGCGGCCCGAGCCGCCCCTGGAGGGCCTGGCGCTGGGGGCCAGCGTGGCCGTGGACGGGGTCTGCCTCACGGTCGCCGCGCTGCACGACGGCTGCCCGACCTTCGTGGCCGTCCCGGAGACGCTGCGGCGCACGACGCTCGGCCGGCGCCGGGCGGGCGAGCGCGTGCACCTGGAGCGCGCCCTGCGCGTGGGCGACGAGCTCGGCGGCCACTGGGTGCAGGGGCACGTGGACGGCGTGGGCACGGTGACCGCCGTGGAGCGCCGCGGCGACGACGTGCGCTTGAGCCTGCGTCTGCCCCCCGAGGCCGCGGGCCTGGCCGTGCCCAAGGGCTCGATCACCCTGGACGGCGTGAGCCTGACGGTGGGGGAGGTCGCCCGCGGGCCCGACGGCGAGACGGTCAGCGTCTACCTGATCCCGCACACCCTGGCCGTCACGGGGCTGGGCGCGCTGGGGC
This sequence comes from uncultured Planctomycetales bacterium, assembly GCA_964588235.1. Classification (GTDB taxonomy): domain Bacteria; phylum Planctomycetota; class PLA2; order PLA2; family JAEUHO01; genus CAZPOZ01. The sequence goes on along the minus strand of CAZPOZ010000074.1, from coordinate 5,106 downwards.
CGGGGGACGGGGTCAACGTCGAGGCCGACGTCCTGGGGCGTTGGCTGAGCCGCCTGCTGCCGGGGCGTGCGGGCTCCTGATCCTGGCCTCGGGCGCTCCGCGGGCGTAAGGTCAGGGCATGGCGCGCGCACCCGTCGGGCTGGGCCTGTTGCTGCTGCTGCTGGCGCCGCTGGCGCCGGCCTGCCGCGGGCGGCGCCTGCTCACCGGCGAGCCTCCCCGGCCGCGTCCGTCCGCCTCGCGGCCCGCCGACGCCCCCGCGGCCGTCGCGCCCCCGGCGCCCGTGCCGCTCGATCCCCACTGGGCCGGACGGCCGCAACCCGGTCGTCGGGGCGGGCAGGTGAGCCTGTCCGCCCAGGACCTCGCGTCCGTGGACGCCTTCCTCGACGAGCGCAACGCGCAGTGGATCCTCGGCGACGACGTGCTCGTGGAGGCCAGCCGGGAGTACTTCGGCGCGCAGCTGTCCGTGAACGTGCGCACGGGCACGGTCAGCCGCACCGACGACGTGCGCCTGGACGAGACGGTCATCACGCTGACCTACCTGCTCGGGCGCATGCAGCGGGCGGCCGAGAACAACCCCCGGGTCATGCTGGGCACGGGCCTGACCGTGACGGCCCGGCGCACGCTGCGCGTGCGCCTGTTCAAGACGGTCGATCCCTCGGTCCCCGTCGCGCTGCGGATCGTGGCCACCGGCGACGCGTCCCGGGGCCGCCGTGAGCAGGTGGCCGCGCGGGCCCCCGTGCTGCAGGTGGGCGGCACCCTGCGGCGCGGGACCGGCGGCTGGGGCTGGTTCCCCTTCGGCTCGTAGGGCGAGTCGGAGGCTCCCCTGCATGGGGCCGTTCGGCGCGTCGGGCTGGGCGCGCTCAGGCCCCGGTCTCGTCCTCGCCAGGGGCCTTCCGCCGCCCATCCAACGCGCCGGTGCCCGCTCGGGCGCAGGCCCGGCCCCTGGCCGGCACGGCCCAGGGCAGGCCACCGGGCCCTGGCAACAGGACTTCCAACTCCGGACCCAAGCCCGACCCCTGCAGGGGGGCAGCGCGCGGTCCGGGCGGGCCAACGAGGCCCCTGGAGACGTGGGCGCAGGCGGCCGCCGGGCCCGTGGCGCAGTGCGTGACACGGCGGCGACCGTCGCGGGCCTCCGGCCGGTCGAGCGCCGCCCGCGGGCGCGCTTTCCGGTCAAGGTGCTGCGCGCGCCGGGCCGAGAGGTTGGGCGGAGCGCCCCGCCGTGCCGCGAGCCCTGGCCCTCGCCGTCCTCCTGCTGCTCACGGTCGGGCGGTCCCCCGTGGCCGCGGAGGATGCGTCGCCGGGCCCGCAGGCGAGCCGGCCGCCCGCCCCGCCCCCCGGAGCGCCGGCGGCCCCGCCCGAGCCGCTGGCGATCCCCTTCGCCCACCGAGCCGGCGAGCGCTGGCGGCTGATCGTCGGGCGCGAGGTGCAGGACGGGGGCCGGCTGCTGGAGTCGGAGACCCTGGAGGCGCGCGTCGAGGTCCTCTCGCCCCTGCGGCGCGGCTGGCTGGTCGAGGTGCGCGCCACGAGCCTGAGCGCAGGCGGGCGCGTGCTCCCCTTGGAGCCGCGGCGCGCGGAGAGCGCCGCCCGCCTCGACGCGTTGGGCGGGGGGCGCCTGCTCCTCGACGTGGACCGTTCGGGTTCGGCCACCCAGCTGCTCAACGACGACGAGGTGCGCGCCGCGCTCGGGCGCGCCGCGGGCGCCGCGCTGGGCCCGGAGCGGTGGCAGGAGGCCCGCGGGCGGCTCCTGGAGGGCTGGAACGTGGTCTACCGGGGGTGCGGGGTCGCGCTCGTCGAGGGCCAGGTGACCGAGACCGCGCTGGACGGGGCGGGCCTGCCCGGGGGGCGCGACGTGCGCGTGCTGCGCCGGGGGCCCGGCGGCCGCGTCCTGAGCCTGGAGGCGCTGACGACCTACGATCCTCCGGGCGAGGCGGCATCGGTGCACGAGACCTTCGTGGCCCGCTACGACCCGGTGGAGCGCCGCCTCTCGGGGCGCCAGGACCGTGAACGCCGCACACCCGTCGGCCGGTCGCTCGAGCGGCTGAGCTTCCTGGAGGCGCCCGAGGCGGTCGCCGCTCCCCCCCTGGCCGCGCGCTGAGCCGCGTCGAGGCCGTCCGGCATCCGGCGCCGCCGCTCGGCAGCGTCCCACCTTGCCCTCTGGAGCTGGCCTCGCGCACACCGGCGCGCGGGGGAGCCGGCTCGGGACGCCACCCGCCGCTCCACCGGGTTCGCGCGCGCGTCCGGGTCGCGTAGCCTTGCGGCCGGAGGTGCCCGCATGGCCGGCCGGGTCGAGATCCACCGCTTCCAGAGCACGCTGCTGGAGGGCAACCCGCTCGGCGACCCGCCGGAGCGGCGCGTGCCGGTCTACCTGCCCGAGGGGGCCGGGCGGCCGGGGCGGCGCTTCCCCGTGCTCTACGCCCTGGCCGGCTTCAACGGCTCGGGGGCCTCGTACCTGAACTACGACTGGTACCAGCCCAACCTGCCCGAGCGGCTGGACCGGCTGATCGCCTCGGGGCGCATGCCGCCGGTCGTGGTCGTGATGGTGGACGGCATGACCCGGCTGGGGGGGAACCAGTACGTGGACTCGGGCGCCGTGGGACCCTGGGCGCGCCACGTCTGCGAGGAGCTGGTGCCCTGGGCGGAGCGGACCTTCCCCGTGCTGCCCGGGCGCGAGCACCGCGGCGTGTTCGGCAAGTCGAGCGGCGGCTACGGCGCGCTGATGATGGGGCTGGAGCACGCCGACGTGTTCGCCGGCGTGGCCAGCCACTCGGGCGACGCGTACTTCGAGTACTGCTACGGCGTCCACTTCCCCTCCACCGTGGACACGCTGCGCTCGGTGGGGGGGCTCGCGCCGTTCCTGGCCGGCCTGCACGCGCGGCCGAAGTGCCCGCCGGCCTGGTCGAGCGCGCTGATCGTGGTCGCGCAGGCGGCCTTCTACTCGCCCAACCCGCAGGCCCCCGAGGGCTTCGACCTGCCCTTCCACCTCGACACGGGCGAGCGGCGGGAGGACGTGCTCGCGCGCTGGCGCGAGCGGGATCCGGTGCATCTGGTGGAGCGCCACGCCGCCGCGCTGCGCTCGCTGCGCCTGCTGTGGTTCGACTGCGGCACGCGCGACGAGTGGAACCTGCACCACGGCACGCGGCTCCTGGCCCAGCGCCTGCGGCGCGCCGACGTGCCCTTCGTCCACGAGGAGTTCGACGACGACCACAAGCAGGTCGGCTACCGGCACGAGGTCTCGCTCCCCCGGCTGGCGGCCGCGCTCGCCTGAGGGGGGTCGTGACGGGGAGGCGACCGGCCGGGAGGCGGCGGACACGGAGCCGCACCCCGCTCCGGCCGCCGCCTGCGGCCGCACGGGCACGCGCCGGCCCGCGCGACGAGCCGAGGCGGGCCTGAGCGCGCTCGAGCCCGGCGCGCCGCTCGCGCGCAGGGGAGCCAACGTAGGGCACCACCCGCCGGGGAAGGCGCCGGCGGGCGCGTGTTACCATCCCGGACGGTCCCGGAGGCCGCCCATGCCCCGTCTCCCGCTCCTGGCGCTGCTCTTGGCCGCCGTGGCGTGCTGCCTCGGCGCCCCGCCGGGCTCGGCCGAGGACCCGCCCTCCAAGCCCGACCCCGCCGGCCGTCCCGCCGCGCCCGGCGACAAGCCCGGCGACAAGCCCGGCGCCGAGCCCGACGACGGCGCCGACGACAAGATCACCTTCGTGGAGGAGGTCAACCGGGCGATCGAGCAGGGGGTGTCCTGGCTGCGCGCCAAGCCGCGCCTGTTCCAGCTGGGCGACGCCCAGGCCGCCCACTGGGGCCTGGTCAAGGGCGAGAAGATCTACGGCGGAGGCGACGGCCCGCAGTACCGCCACCCCGCGGGGCCCACCGCGCTCGCGCTCTACACGCTGCTCAAGTGCGGGGTCGAGCCGAAGGACCCGGTGATCACGGAGGGCTTCCACTGGCTCAAGGCCGTCCACGCGATCACCGAGGAGAACGACGGCCAGAACGCGCCCCAGTTCTCCTGGCATCACACGCAGGCCGGCGGCTCCTACGAGCTCTCCGTGATGACCCTGGCCCTGTGCGCCAAGTACGACCACTACAAGCGCAACAAGAACAGCGCCGAGGGCGTCAAGAGCGGCAAGCTGAGGATCACCGACAAGGAAGACCTCGAATGGCTGCGCGCGCTCGTGGACGCGCTCGTGGCGCGCCGGGGCATGGGGCAGGACGGCGCCGCCCCGGAGGCGAGGCGCGGCTGGCGTTACAACGTGCCCAAGCTCACCCTCTCCTCGGGGCGCTCGAACTGGACGCGCGACAACCGCGCCCCCCCGCACGCCAACCAGGATCTGAGCAGCACCCAGCTGGGCGCGCTCGCGCTGTACAGCGCGCACCGCTTCGGCGTGAAGGCCGAGCCCGAGGTCTGGTGGGACATCCTGGACTTCGCGCTCTCGTGCCAGGAGGAGAGCGGGCCCGAGCGCAAGCGCCACGACCCCGGGTACGCCTCCGGCGGCTACGCCCCGCCCGTGGACCACGCGCGGGGCTTCATGTACATCAAGGGCAGCCCCGACGGCTCCGAGGGCAAGGCGACGGGCAGCATGACGGCCTGCGGCCTGGGCACCTTGCTGATCGCCAAGGAGGTGATCTGCGAGACCGAGAAGGGGCGCAAGCGCTTCCTGGAGGCCAAGCTCGACAAGAAGGTCGAGAAGGCGGTCTACGACGCGCTGGCGTGGCTCGACCTGAACTGGTCGTCGTTCCAGAACCCGCACAGCCAGTACGGCTACCACATCTACTACCTCTACTCCCTCGAGCGGGCGATGGACATCCTCGGCAAGCGCCTGGTGGGCACCCACCTCTGGTACCCGGAGGGCGCGAGGAAGATCCTCGACGCCGGGCAGTCGGCCACGGTGAAGGAGCGCCAGAAGAAGGGCACCAAGGACGTGCCGGGGACGTTCTGGATGACGAACAGCACGCACGAGCCCAAGGACGTGCTCGACACCTGCTTCGCCCTGCTGTTCCTCAAGCGCGCCACACAGGGCCTCGTGCCCAGCGGGCCGGTGACGGGGGGCGACGCGGCCCCGGCCGACAACCGCTGACCCGCTCCGCCGCGGCCCGTCGGCGCCGGACCGGTCCGGC
>CAZPOZ010000073.1:0-9698 GCA_964588235.1 uncultured Planctomycetales bacterium | reverse complement strand
TCCTGTTCCGTCCTCCCTCGGTCAAGGGCTGGCCGCAGGGCCCGGCCTGGATCACGGCCGGCACGCTGGTGGAGCGCTTCCGCGCCGCCGCGCTCCTGGCCGTCGGCGCCGATCCGGAACGGGTGGACGGCTGGATCGCGCGGGCCTTCGACGGCGAGCCCCCGCCGAGCCTGCGGCGCGCGCTCGGCTCCACCCGGGGGCCGGAGCGCCTGGCGCTGGCGTTCTGCTCCCCCGAGTTCCAGCTGGCGTAGCGCCGCGCCCGAGGAGCCGCCATGCCCGCCCCCCCTGCCCCCCCGCCCGACGCGCCCCTCTCCCCGCTGCGCGTCCACCGCCGCGGCCTGCTGGGCGCCGGCCTCGCCCTGGGGGGCCTGCTGGCGTTCCCGCGGCTGCTGCGCGCGGGGCCCGCGGCCGCCTCGCCGCCGCGTCGCACGGTGGTGCTGCTGCACCTGGTGGGCGGCAACGACGGGCTCAACACGCTGGTGCCGCTGGCCGACCGGGCCTACGCGCGCCTGAGGCCCTCGCTGGCCCTGGACCGCAGCGCGACCGTGCCCTTCACGCAGGGCCTGGCGCTGCACCGCTCGCTGACGCCGCTGCTCGAGCCGCTGGCCCGGGGAGAGCTGGCGGTGGTGGCCGGCGTGGGCTACCCGCGCCCCGACTACAGCCACTTCCGCGCCACCGAGATCTGGCACAGCGCCGAGCCCGAGCGGGCCCCCCGGCTGGGCTGGGTCGGGCGCGCGCTGGACGCGCGGGCCACGCCGGCGCCGCTCAGGGCCGTGGCGCTCTCCCGCGAGCAGCCGTTGGCCCTGGCCGCCACGTCGCCCGCGGTGGCCACGCTGACCGACTTCGGGCGCTTCCGGCTGCCGGCCGGGCTCGAGCGCGCGGCCGCGGCCTACGCCCCCGACCCCGAGCGCCACGGCGCGGCGCAGGAGGTGGCCGAGGCGGGCGCGCGGGCGCTGGGCCTGGCCGAGCGGCTCGCGCGCCTCGCGCCGGCCGCCGGCCCCTTCGAGGGCACCCTGGGCGACGACCTGCGGCGCGCCCTCGCGCTGCTCGAGGCCGCCTCGGGAGCCGGCGGCCCGGGGGGCGGGGACCTGAGCCTGGAGGCGCTGCACCTCTCGTTCGGCGGCTTCGACACGCACGCCGCCCAGGCGCGCACCCACGGCGAGCTGCTCGGCCTCGCGGCGCGCAACCTGGCCGCCTGGCAGGCGCGCCTCCTCGAGCGACGCCTCTCCGAGCGCGTCGTGACCGTCGTGTACAGCGAGTTCGGCCGTCGCGTGGAGGAGAACGCCAGCGCGGGCACGGACCACGGCTCCGCCGGCCCCGTGCTCGTGCTGGGCGCGGGCGTGGTGGGCGGCCTGCACGGGAGCCAGCCGTCGCTGGACGGGCTCGACGACGGCAACCTGCGCTTCACGACCGACTTCCGCCGCCTGTACGCCGCGCTGGCGCGGCACGCCTGGGATCTCGACCCCGAGCCGCTCCTGGGCTCCTTCGCCCCGCTGGAGCTCTTCCGATGACCTCCCCGCGCCCGGCCCTGCGTCCGCGCCCCCCGTCCCGCCCGCCCCGGCGGCTGCCCGGCCTGCGGTGGGGCCTTGGGGCTGCCCTGCTCGGCGCGCTGTGCTGCGCCGGGGCGGGGGCGGAGGCCGAGGCGCCGGCCCCGCTGCCTGCGCTCACGCGCAGCGACCTCGAGCTCCTGCCCCTGGACGAGGTGGCGCGCACGGCGTTCCAGCGGGCCCACGCCGGGTTCCTCCAGCGCCTGGAGCTGCTGGTCGCCCGCGCCGAGCGCGTGGAGCAGAACCTGCGCGAGCGGGAGCGCCCCGACGCGCGCCCCGATCCGGGCGTGCTCGTGCTGCGCGAGGAGCTCGCGCGGCTCCACCCGCAGATCGAGCTGCTGCTGCCGGAGCTGGTGACGCGCCTGGTCGCAGCCGGGGTGCCTGAGGACGCGTTGGAGCGCGCGCGCCGCGCGCCGCGGGGCCCTCAGCGGGCCGACCGCTTCGGCCTCGTCCAGGTGCTGGCCGCGCCCGGGCTGGAGGAGCCGGCCCGGGGGCTGCTCGCCGCCCTCGTCCCGGCCGTGGACGGCGCCCTGCTGGCGCTGGAGGGCGAGTGCCGGCGGCTGCGCGCGGCGGAGGGCGAGGCGGCGACGGCGCTCCACGGGGTCGCCGACCGCCTGGCGGCGCGCCAACGCCAGCTGCTCAAGCGCTTCTGGCGCGTGGCGGACGCCGTGCTGACCACGCCCCAGCGGGCGGCCGTCGTGCGCCGCCTCCCGACGGCGCTGCGCAAGAAGGAGGACGCCGTCGCCCACGTCTACCTGCTGCCGGGCCTGACCCCGTCCCAGGGGGTGCGCTTCAAGGCCCTGCTGCTCGAGGCGGAGGCCGAGGCGGCGGCCGACACGGCCGAGCTGCGCCAGCACCAGGACGCGCTGGGCGCCGGCGGCCTCGCGGACGCCGACCGGCGACGGCACGAGCAGGCGCTGGCCGAGGCCGGCGCGCGGCTCGCCGACCTCCAGGCCCGCCTGCAGGCCCAGGGGCTCGCGCTGCTCACGCCCGAGCAGGTCGAGGAGCTCGTGGGCGTGCCCCCGCACGTCTCGGGCGCCGACCGGCGCGAGCCGCCCCAGAACGCGCTCGCGGAGCTGAGCCTGGACGCCGCGCAGCGCGGACGGCTGGCGGCGCTGGCGACGCGCTACCTCGGGACCAAGCGCGAGCTCGAGGGCGGCTACCTGGAGCTCCAGCGTCGGCTGGCGGAGGCGGGGCCCGACTCCCCCGATCGCGAGATGGCCGAGATGCAGGCGGCGGCGCTGGGGGGCCGGGTGGTCGTCGTGCTGCGCGAGGCCTACGCCGAGGTGTTCCTGCGCGTGCTGCGGACCGAGCAGGTGCTGGGCTGGGTCCTCTGCGCCGACGCGCGCTGAGCGCCTGCCCGGCCCCGCGCTTTCCCGACGCCTCCGGCCCTCCCGGGCTACGCTCCCCCGCGTGGAGCACGTCCGCTTCGTCATCGTCGGCGCCGGGCTCGCGGGGGCCTCCACGGCCTTCCACCTGGCCCGGCGGGGCGCCCGCGAGGTCGTGCTGCTCGAACGCGAGGGCGTGCCCGGGGTGCACTCCTCGGGCCGCAGCGCCTCGCTGCTGCGCGAGCGCGTGGAGGCGGCCGAGCTGGTCCCCTACGCGCGGGCCGGGGCGCAGGCCCTGCGCTCGGGCGACCTGGCCCCCTTCCGCCGCTCGGGGAGCGTGCTCCTCGGGCTGGGCGACACCGACGTGCGGCGCCTGGTGCCGCTGGCGCGGGGCCGCGGGCTGCACTGCCCCGACGACGGCGTCGTGGACGTCCCGCGGCTGCTGGCCACCTACCTCGAGGGGCAGGACGTGCGCTACGGGGCGCCGCTGGAGGGGTTCGAGGTCACGCCCGAGGGCCTGGTGCTGCGCGTGCCGGGCGCGGCCCTGCGGGCCGAGGTGCTGGTGAACGCGGCGGGGCCCTGGGCGGGCGAGGTCGGCTCGCTGCCGCTCACCCCCTTCGACCGCACGGTGTTCGTCAGCGACCCTTTGCCCGGGCTCGATCCCGCCTGGCCCTTCGTCTGGGACGTCGAGCACGGCCTCTACTTCCGGCCCGAGGCCGGCGGCCTGCTGCTGTGCGCCTGCGACGAGACGCCGGCGGCGCCGGGGGTCTACGCGGAGGACCCGGCGCTCGGAGGCGTGCTGGCCGGGCGCATGCGCGCGTTGCAGCCCGACCTGCCCACGGGGCCGATCCGCCATCGCTGGGTCGGCCAGCGCACCTTCGCCGCCGACCGCCTGCCGGCGCTGGGCTTCGACCCCCGCCTGCCGCGCCTGTTCCACATGGCGGGCCTGGGCGGGCACGGGGTGACGGCCTCCTTCGCGCTCGGCGCGCTGGCCGCCCGGCTGCTGCTGGAGGGCCCGGGCGCGCCGTCGCCGTTCCCGCCGGGCCGCCTGCTCGGCGTCTGAGCGGGCAGGGCCGGAGCCGCCCGTCCGCCGCCGCGCGCTCCCTTCGACCGGGTCCCCTCAGCCCGATCACGTCGGCCCGATCACTTCAGCTCGATGGTCGCCTTGCGGATCTCGAGGCGCTCGCGGGGCGTGCCCGGGTCGCCGGGGGCCCCCGCGGCCTCGATCGCGCGCACCACGTCCAGGCCTTCGACGACCTCGCCGAAGAGGGTGTAGCCCTCGCGGCCGGGCACGCCGGGCACGTGGTCCAGCCCGGGCGTGGGCCCGAAGGTGATGAAGAACTGGCTGCCGTCGCTGTCGGGCAGGCTCGAGCGGGCCGTGCTGAGCAGCCCGGCCTTCGTGTGCTTGACGTCGGGCCGCACCTCGAGGGGCAGCCCGTAGCCCGGGTTGCCCCCGCCGTTGCCCAGGGGGCAGCCCCCTTGCGCCATGAAGCCCTTGATCACGCGGTGGAAGGTGAGCCCGTCGTAGAACTTGAGCCGCGTGAGGTAGACGATGTTCGACACGTGGGCGGGCGCGACCCCTTCGTTCAGCTCGGCGACGACGCGTCCCTTGCTGGTCTCGAGCACCCAGCGCACCTTGCGGCCCTTGGCGAAGGTGAACGTGGGCGGCTTGGGCAGGCGCGTGCGCCAGCCCTCGGCGGTGGTGCCGATCTTGGACTTGGCGATGAAGGCGTCGGCCTGGGCCACGACGTCCTTCTCCCGGGCGGCCCCGGCCTCGGGCACGAGCAGCAGCAGCGCGAGCAGCGGGAGGCAGGCGAGGGAACGCATGGGCGGGCTCCGCGGGGGGCGCATCGTCGACGGGGTGGACCTGATCGTAGCGGGCGCGGCGGGCGAGGTCAGGGTCAGAGCGTGTGCCTCAGGGCCACCGCCTCGCGCACGTCGCGCTCCTCGACGCGCTCGCGGTCGTCCAGGTCGGCGATCGTGCGCGCCACGCGCAGCACCCGGTGGATCCCCCGGGCGGTGAGCCCGGCGCGGCGGGCGTCGTCCACGAGCCGGCGCTCGGCCTCGGCGCTGGGCTCCGCGGCCGCCGGCAGCAGCCGGCCGGGCAGGCGCGCGTTCCAGGGGCGCGGCAGCGTCAGGCGCCGGGCCCGCGCGCGCTGGCGCTCGAGCGCGCGCTCCACCGCGGCCCCGGGGTCGGTCGTCTCGGGCGCCGGGGCGAGCAGCCCCTCGGGGTCCACGGGCTGCACGTCGATGGAGAGGTCGAAGCGGTCCTTGAGCGGGCCGGAGATGCGCTCGCGGTAGCGCGCCACCAGCGCGGGAGGGCAGCGGCAGCGGCCCCGGCTGCCCAGCCAGCCGCAGGGGCAGGGGTTGGTGGCGACGACGAGCAGCACGTCGGCCGGGTAGGAGGCCCGGCCCGCGGCGCGGCCCAGGGTGAGGTGGCCGTCCTCCAGAGGCTGGCGCAGGGCCTCCAGGCACGGGCGGGGGAACTCGGCCAGCTCGTCCAGGAACAGCACGCCGAGGTGGGCCAGCGACACCTCCCCGGGGCGGGGGAAGGTGCCGCCCCCCACCAGGCCCGCCAGGCTCGTCGTGTGGTGCGGCGCGCGGAAGGGCCGCGCGCGCACCAGGCCGCCGTCCAGCAGCCCGGCCACGCTGTGGATGCGGCTCACCTCGAGCGCCTCCTCGTAGGTCAGCGGCGGGAGCAGGTCGATCAGCCGCCGTGCGAGCAGGGTCTTGCCGGCCCCCGGCGGCCCCGAGAGCATCAGGTTGTGGCCGCCGGCGGCGGCGATCTGCCCGGCGCGCACGGCCGTGGGCTGCCCCCGCACCTCGGCCAGCGAGCCGCGGGCGCGGGGCGCGGGGGTCCAGCGGCCAGGGGGCTCGGGCGGCAGCTCCAGGCGTCCGGCGAGCAGGTCCACGGCCGTGCGCAGGTCCGGGACCCCGTAGACGGACAGGCCCGCCACGGCCGCGGCCTCCTCGGCGTTGCCGCGCGGCACCACGGCCCGCGTCAGCCCGGCCCGTCGCGCCGCCTCCGCGGCCGCGAGCACGCCGCGCACGGGCCGCAGGCTGCCGTCGAGCGAGAGCTCGCCCACGAACAGCCAGCCGGCCAGGCCCGCGCCCCGCCCGATCAGGTCCTGGGAGCCCAGGATGCCCATGGCGATGGGCAGGTCCAGGGCCGGTCCCTCCTTGCGCGCGGCCGCGGGGGCCAGGTTCACGGTGATCGGATGGACGGGCCAGGGCCAACCCCCGTGCTGCACGGCGCCCTGGATGCGCTCGCGCCCCTCCCGCAGGGCGTTGTCGGGCAGCCCCACGATGCGGAAGCCGGGCCGCCCCCCGTCGCCCTCGCCAGCCACGGAGACCTGGATGTCCACCAGCCGCGCCTCGGCGGCCATGACCGACGCGCCCGTGGCGCGGACGAAGGTGCGCATGCCCCTACACCGCGCCCGCCGCGCCCGGGGTCACGCGCCCGCAGGCGAGACGGAATCCGCCCTCCCCGCCGTCGGCAGGGGTACGATCCGGCCGCCCGACCGAGGACCTCCATGAAGCGCCGCGCACTCCCGGGCCTGCTGGCCCTCCTCCTGGCCTCCCTCCCCTGGGCCCCGGCGCGGGCCGACGACGACATCGAGGCCTCGGCGGCGGGCCGCACCGTGTCCGAGGTGCTCGGCCAGGATCTGGGGGAGGATCCGCGCGCCCTCTGGCGGGCCGCCGAGCGCCTCCAGAAGCTGGGCCCGGCCGCGCTCCGGCCGCTGCGCGAGGCCCTGGACGACCCCGCGGTCAAGGACGCCGCCGGCAAGCGCCTGGTGGTCGCGCGCGCCCTGATCCTGCTCGAGGACTTCACCAAGGGGCTCGAGGTCGTGCGCCTGCTGGCGGAGGACGCCCGGGTGCCCGCCGGGGTCCGGGTGGCCGCCCTGCGCCTGGCCGCCGAGGAGGGCGAGCTCGAGGAGTCGGAGTGGCTGGCCTCCCGCCTGGACACCGAGCTCGTGCCCGAGGTGAAGCTGGCCATGGCCCAGGGGCTGTGGCGCCTGGGCCGCGCCGACAAGGACAAGGGCAAGGAGGTGCTGCTGCAGTTCCTGCGCAGCACGGACCCCGACCTGCGCGCGCTCGGGGCGCTCGCGCTCGGCGAGATCGGGGCCGCCTCCGAGGCGAAGAGCGTCCTCATGGAGCTGCGCGCCGAGCCCACCGAGCGCGGCCGCAGCGCCGCGCTGCTGCTGCGGCTGCTGCTGCTCGAGCAGGAACGCGACCAGGAGCTGCGCGCGCCGGGGCCGGCGCCCGCGACGCCCCCCGTCGTCCTGCCGCCCGGGGCGCCCCCCGTGGGGTCCTGGCCCCTGCTGGACGAGATCCGCGACGTGCTGCAGAAGGCCTACTACGACGCGGCCAAGGTGCAGTCGGCCAAGCTCGAGGACGCGGCCGCCGAGGGGCTGACCAGCGCGCTCGACCCCCACAGCGGCTACCTGCCGCCCGAGGAGAACGCGCGGCTGCTCGAGAGCCTGGACCCCTCCTACGGCGGCGTCGGGGCCTACGTGCAGAACGACGTGAACAACCGCGAGGCCTTCACGATCAGCCGGCCGATCTTCGGCGGCCCGATCGACCGGGCCGGGCTGCGCTCGGGCGACGTCATCACGGCCATCGACGGCCACCCCACGGCGGGCCTCTCGGTGGACGAGTGCGTCCGCCGCCTCAAGGGCCCCGCGGCCACGCCGGTGGTGATCACGGTCTTCCGGCGGGGCTGGACCGAGACGCGCGAGTTCACGCTCACGCGCGCGCGCATCACGGTGCCCACCACGGCCTACGACCAGCTGCCGGGCAAGATCGGCATGTTGCAGATCACGTCGTTCTCCGAGGAGACCGGCGCCGAGGTGGCGAAGATCCTCGACGGCCTGGACGCGGACGGCATCGAGGGCCTGGTCGTGGACCTGCGCAACAACGGCGGCGGCTACCTGAAGTCGGCCGTGGACATCGCCAGCCAGTGGCTGCCCAAGGGGGCCCTGGTGGTCACCGAGCGCGGTCGCCCCGGCGTCATGCCCACGCGCGAGCACCGCAGCAGCGGGGCCGGCGCCGCACGGCGCCCGGTCCCGCTCGTCGTGCTGATGAACCAGTTCACGGCGAGCGCGGCGGAGATCCTCGCCGGCGCGCTGCAGGTGCACGGCCGGGCGCGGCTCGTGGGCAGCATGTCCTTCGGCAAGGGCACGGTGCAGTACCCCCTCGACCTGGCCACGCGGCCTGGCGAGGTCTTCGTGGACGCCGAGCGCCTGCTGCCGGGAGGCCGCCGCGCCCCGCCCAACGGCCGCTACGACGGACCCGAGAAGTTCACCGACGCCAACGGCAACGGCCGCTGGGATCCGGGCGAGGCCTTCGTGGACGCCAACGCCAACGGCGCCTACGACCCCGGCGAGACCTTCACCGACTCCAACCAGAACGGGCGTTGGGATCCGGGTGGCGGGATCAAGGTGACCGTCGGCGCCTACTACCTGCCCGACGGCCGCAACCTCAAGCGCGACGTGAAGATCGTGGACGGCAAGGTCGTCCCCGTGGGCGGGCTGGTGCCCGACGTGGAGCCCAAGACCGAGGCCTTCGACCTCTGGGAGATCCAGGCGCAGAACAACCTGGAGAAGACCGGCAAGGTGCGCGCCTGGGTGGACCAGCTCTTCGAGCAGGACCACGAGGGCATGGCCCGGCTGGCGCGCTCGGACCGGCGCGACCCGGCCGCCTACCCGGGCTTCGAGGCCTTCTTCGCCACGCTCGACACGCGGCTCTCGCCCCAGGGCGTGCGCTGGCTGGTGCGCTTCCACGTGCGGCGGCACCTGGGCGACGACCTCAGGCGCGAGCTCGTGGGCGACGTCGTGGACGACCTCGCGCTGCAAGCCGGCATCAAGGACCTCTACGGCACCCTCACGCGCGACCTCGCCTCGGTGCCCGACCTGGCCTTCCTGGCCGAGCCGGCCCCCCGGTAGGGCCGCTCCGGCCGCCGCCGCCTCCCGCCGTGCTGCGCTTCCCCGGACTCGGCGCCCTGCCGCAGCTCGTCCACGGCGTGAGCACGCGCGCGGGGGGCGTGAGCGAGGGGGCCTACGCCTCGCTCAACCTCGGGCGCTCCAGCGGCGACCGGGCCGAGCACGTGGCCGAGAACCGACGGCGCGCCGCCGCCGCGCTCGGGGCCACGGGCTTCGTCTCCGCCCGGCAGGTCCACGGCGCGCGCGTGGTCGCGGTGGAGGACGCAGGGGCGGACCCAGGCGAGGCCGACGCGCTGATGACCGACCGCGACGGCGTGCTCCTGGCGGTGCTGGGGGCCGACTGCCCCGGCGTGGCGCTGGTGGATCCGCGGCGCCACGCCCTGGCCGTCGTCCACTCGGGTTGGCGGGGCACCGCCGCGGGCGTCGTGCGCGCGGCCGTCCTCGCGCTCGGGGCCCGCTACGGCTGCCGCCCCGCCGACCTGCACGCCGCCGTGGGACCCGGCATCGCGGCCCCGGCCTACGAGGTCGGGCCCGAGGTCGCCGCCGCGCTGGCTCAGGCCGCCCGGGCCGCCCCGGGGGCGCTGACCCCCGGCCGGGGCGACCGCTGGCACGTGGATCTCGGCGCCCTGCTCGCGGCCCAGCTCGTCGGGCTGGGGCTCGCCCCCGAGCGCGTCGAGCGCTCGGACCTGTGCACCTTCGGCGCCTCGGAGCTGCTGTTCAGCCACCGACGCGACGGCCCGCGAGCGGGCCGCCACGCGCTCCTGGCGGGCTGGAGCCGCTGAGCCGGCGCGCGCGGCGCCGTCGCCCCGTCAGATCTCGACGGCGGTCAGCGTGGACTCGAAGGCGGCGTCGAAGACCTCGGCGAAGTCGAACAGCCCGGC
>CAZPOZ010000072.1:0-9731 GCA_964588235.1 uncultured Planctomycetales bacterium | reverse complement strand
GGGTCGGTGTCCACGTCCTTGCCCAGGACGCGCACGTGACGGCGCACGCTCTCCCACGCGCCGCGGGCGGTGATGCCCATCGCCTTGTGGTCGTAGCCGACGCTGCCGCCAGAGGCGAACGCGTCGCCCAGCCAGAACCCGTACGCCGCAGAGATCTCGTTGGCGACGTCGCTGAACGTCGCCGTGCCCTTGTCCGCCGCCACCACCAGGTACGGATCATCCCCGTCCCGGCGCACGGTCTGCGGGGGCGGGACCACCTCCCCGTCGACGATGTTGTCGGTCACGTCGAGCAGCCCGGCGATGTACTCGCGATAGCAGGCCACACCCTCGGCGCGCAGGTCCTCGGAGCTGGCCGGCGGGCGCTTGAGCACGAACCCACCCTTGGCCCCGGTGGGCACGATCACCGCGTTCTTGACCATCTGGGCCTTCATCAGGCCGAGCACCTCCGTGCGGAAGTCCTCGCGGCGGTCCGACCAGCGCAGGCCCCCGCGGGCCACCTTGCCGCCGCGCAGGTGGATGGCCTCGAAGCGGGTGGAGTAGACCCAGATCTCGCGGAAGGGCCGCGGCAGGGGCAGGTCGTCCAGGCGACGCGAGTCGAGCTTGAAGGCCAGGTAGGGGGCCGTCGTGCCGTCGGGCCGCCGCTGCCAGGCGTTCGTGCGCAGGGTGCACTCGAGCACGTTGAGGAAGCGGCGCAGGATGCGGTCCTCGTCGAGGTTCGTGACCGCGTCCAGGCGCCGGCGGATCTCCTCGGCCAGCGCGGCCGAGACCTCCGCCCGGCCCTGCTCCAGGGCTGGGTCGAAGCGCCGGCGGAACAGCTGCACGAGCAGCCGCGCCACCTCGGCGTTGCGGGCCAGCGTCTCCTCCATGTAGGGCTGGCTGAAGGGGATGCCCGCCTGCCGCAGGTACTTGCAGATCGCGCGCAGGATCGTGACCTCGCGCGCCGAGAGCCCCGCGCCCAGGATCAGGCGGTTGAAGCCGTCCTCCTCCATCTCGCCGCGCCAGACGAGGGCGAAGGCCTCGTGGAACGCGGCGCGCAGGGGCTCGAGCTCGACCTCGCGCCCGTCGGAGGTCGTCATGTCGAAGTCGCGGATGCGCACGCGCGCGGCGCCGCCCGCGGGCTCCACGTCGTAGGGGATCTCCTCCTGCACGGTGAGCCCCATCTGCTCGAGCATCGGCAGCACCTCGGACAGCGGCGCCGAGCGTCCCGTGAAGTAGATCTTGAAGCGCAGCGAGCCCTTGGGCGCCCCCTCCGGGCGGTACAGGTGCATGGCCAGGTCGCCCGAGGCCAGGGCCTGCTCGACGTGGACCGCGTCCTCGGCCGCCGTGGCCGCGTCGTGCGCCTCCTGGTAGGCGGCCGAGAAGGCCTGCCCGAGCCGGCGGAAGCGCGCGTTGCCCTGCTCGGCGCCCTCGCGGGCCACGAGCGCGTCGAGCAGCCGGTCGGGCCAGGAGCGCGCGGCCTGCGCCAGCTGCTGCTCGAGGGCCGCGTCGTCGGCCTCCCGCGGCGCGCCCGGGGGCGTGGCGATCAGGAAGTGGACCCGCGAGAGCACGTCGCCGGTGTTCGTGGTGAAGGAGTGCAGCGTGCCGCCGTAGCCCTTCTCGAGCACCTGGGTGAAGCGCTTGCGAAGGGCCGAGTCGTAGCGGTCGCGCGGCGCGTAGACCAGGCACGAGACGTAGCGCCCGAAGGGGTCGCGGCGCGTGAACAGCGCCACGCGCAGGCGCTCCTGCAGCTCGAGGATGCCCAGGGCGAGGTCGTGGAGCTCGTCGGTGCTGGCCTGGAACAGCTCGTCGCGCGGGTAGGTCTCCAGCAGGTGCAGCAGCTGCTTGCCGCGGTGCCCGTCGCCGGGGAAGCCGGCGCGTGCCAGGACGGCGTCGATCTTGCCCGAGAGCAGCGGGATCTCGCGCGGGCTGGCCGCGTAGACCGAGAGCGGGAACAGGCCCACGAGGGTCCGCTCGCCCGAGATGCCCCCCTGGGCGTCCAGGGTCTGCACGCTCACCACGTCCAGCGGCACGGGGCGGTGCACGGGCGAGCGCCGGCTGGCCTTCGTGACGCGCACCAGCGTGCGCCGCTGCAGCGCGTCGCGCACGAGGTCGGGGAGCGCGGGCTGGCGCATGAGGCCGTCGAAGAGCAGGAAGGAGTCGTCGCGCAGCAGGCCGAGCGCCGTCTCGGGCAGCAGGCGCAGCCGCGCCCCCTCGCCCCGTCCCTCGAACAGGGCCTCGCGGTAGCCCAGGAGCACGAAGTGGTCCTGGGCCAGCCAGCGCAGGAAGGCCCGCACGCTCTCGAGCTCGGCGGGCGGCACGGCGGCCGCCGCCACGGCCACCAGGTCGGCCTGGGCGGCCAGCTGCCGGCGCATCGCGGGCCCGTCCTCCCACGCCCGGCGCACGGCCGCCAGCACCTGCTCGACCCCGGCGCGGGCGTCCTCCAGCGAGCCCTCGGGCTGGTCGGTGACGTGGATCTGCATCACCGACTCGCGCAGCGCCCCCGCGGGCAGGGGCCCGCTCTCCACGAGCCCCGTCCGCCGCCCGTCGCCGTCGCGCGTCACGGTGACCACCGGGTGCACGATCAGGCGCACCTCGCGGTCGGTGCCGTTGAGGTAGGCGGCCACCGAGTCCACCAGGTAGGGCATGTCGTCGTTCACGGTCTCGATCACCGTGTGGGGCGACGCCCAGCCGTGCTGCTCGGTGCGCGGGCGGTACACGCGCACCTTGGCGATCCCGGGCCGGCGCTCGGCGGCGAAGGCCCACAGCGAGGCGGCGGCCGCCGCCAGGTTCGCGGGCGCCTGGCCCTCCAGGTCGCGGGGCGGCACGGCGGCGTAGAGCTGGCGCACCCACGCCTCGGCCTCCGCCCGCTCGCGCCCGGCGGGCTTCCCCGCGAGGGTCTTGACCACGGACTCGATCAGCGAGCGCCGCGCCTCGTCGCGCTTGGGAGCCATGCCGTGCCTCCGGAGCCGGGGGACTTGGAGGCTAGCCCAGGGACGCCCGACCGCCGAGGTCGGCCGAAGGCGGAGCCCCGCCGCTGCAACGACCCCGTGGAGCCGGTGGTGTGCCAGTTTGCCGCCCCTGCGCGCGTGCGGCGCGCTGGGCTGGGGGCGCTCAGGCCCGCATCGGCTCGTTACGTAGGCCGCATACGCGGCCTCGCCGCTGCGGGCCTTCCGCCTCCCATCCAGCGCCCCGGTGTGCCTCAGCCCAGCCCTCAGAGGGCAACGTCGGACACGCCCGTGGAGCGGGCGGTTGGCCCGGTCGGCAGGCCGGGGGGCTATGCTGCGCGCATGTTCGTGTTCCTGCCGATCGGCGACGAGCCCAACGACCACGTCCGCCGGCCGGTGGTCACCTGGGGGCTGATCGCCCTCAACCTGGTGATCGCAGCGGCGGTCGCCTGGTCGCGGACCGACCTCGAGGCCTTCGCCGAGCGCTTCGGCTACCACCCCGCCAAGGGCGACCCGCTCACGCTGCTCACGCACCAGTTCGTCCACGCGGGCTGGCTGCACGTCGTGGGCAACATGCTGTTCCTGTGGATCTTCGGCGACAACGTCGAGTCGCGGCTGGGGCACCTGGGCTTCCTGGTGGCCTACCTGGCCACGGGCGCGGCCGCGGGCTGGATCCAGGGCGCGCTGGACGGCGCCGACGGGCGGGTGCTCGTGGGCGCCTCGGGCGCGGTCAGCGGCGTCGAGGGCCTGTACTTCGTCGCCTGCCCGGGGGCGCGGGTGCGGCTCTTCGTCTGGATGCTCTACTTCGTGCGCGTCGTGCTCGTGCCGGCGCGGGCCATCATGGTCGTCTGGTTCCTGCTCCAGGACGTGCTCCCCGTGGTGGCGCAGGGGCGCCGGGGCGGCGACGGCGTGGGCCACTGGGCGCACCTGGGGGGCTTCGCGGCCGGCCTGGTCGTGATGCTGGCCCTGCTGCCGCTGCTCGGGCGCAACGAGGCCCCCGTGCGCGCGAGCCTCAACGACCGCTACCGGCGCCGCGGGCAGTCGCTCGACTGAGCCCTCGAGCGCGGCCGTGCCCTCCCCCACGCGCCCGTCCGACGAGCTGCCGCTCTGCTCGCGCACCTCGGCCGCCTGGGCTGCCGCGGCGCTGGCCGAGCCGCTCGCCCTGCTGGCCGACCACGCGCACCTGGAGCGCAAGGCGGCCTCGAACGCGCTGGCCCTGCTCCCGCGCTGGCCGCGCGGGGGCGGCGGCGGGGCCTCCGGCGGCGCCTCCGGCAGCGCCGCCGCCGACGACGGCGCCGGGCGCTGGGCCTCCGTGCTGGCCGGCGTCGCGCGCGACGAGAGCGAGCACCTGGCGCTCGTGCTGCGCCTGCTCCACGAGCGCGGGGGGCGCCTCTCCCGGCACCACGTGAACCCCTACGCGGCCGGCCTGCACGCCCTCGTGCGCACGGGGCGGGGAAGCGCGGAGCTGCTCGACCGCCTGCTGGTGTCCGCCCTGATCGAGGCGCGCTCGTGCGAGCGCTTCGCCGCGCTGGCGGCCGCCGCGGCCGAGCCCGCGCTGCGCGCCCTCTACCGGGGCCTGCTCGCCAGCGAGCGCGGGCACGCGCGGGCCTTCCTGCGCCTCGCCGAGCTGGTCGCCCAGGCGCGCGAGGGGCAGGCCCGCCTCCGGGAGCTGCTGCCCGCGGAGGCCGCCGTGCTCGCCGCCCAGGCGCCCGGCCCGCGGATGCACTCCGGCGAGCCGGGCGCGCCAGCCCCGGCTGGCTGACGCGCGCGCTCCACCGGGTCGGCCCGCCTGCCCGTCCGCCCGGACGGCCGACGGATCAGCGGGGCGCCCTGGGTCCGTGCTCCTGGGGTCCGCGCGTCACGGTGAGCCGGCGCTCGGAGGGCGAGACCGGGCTCTCCTGCTCGACCCCGTCGGGCCAGCGCACCGTCAGGCGCCCGACGGCCTCCGTGGCGCCCAGGCCGAAGGTGGCCAGCGGCTCCACCTGGCTGAGGTAGGACCGCGTGGGCCAGATCCAGCGGCGCTGGGTCACGCCGCCGACGGTCAGCGTGACCCGCGCGCCCAGCGCGTCGGCGTTCGCGCCGGGCTGGACGAGCCGCACGGTGAGCCAGCGGTGGCCCAGCGCCTGGTCGTTGCGCAGCAGCAGGGGCGCGTCGCCGCACTGCGTGATCAGCAGGTCGGGGTCGCCGTCGCCCTCGAGGTCGGCCGTCGCGGCGCCGCGGCCCACGACGGGCAGGGCGAGGTCGCCCGTCGTGGCCCGGGGCACCTCCGCGTAGGTCGCGCGGGCGCCGGGGCCCAGGTTCCAGAACAGCTGCGAGGGCTGCCGGTAGCGCTGGCTCGCCTGGACCTTCTCGATCTCCTCCTCCAGGTGCCCGTTGGTGGCGAACAGGTCCAGACGGCCGTCCAGGTCGTAGTCGAGGAACAGCACGCCGAACTTGAGCGCCTGCCGGCTGGGCGCGCCGATGCCCTCGGCGATCGTGGTGTCGGTGAAGCGCCAGGGGTCGCGCGGGGCGACGTAGAACGAGGTGGGCTCGTTGGCGAAGTTCCCCACCGCGATGGCCAGCGGGCCCTCGTTGCGGTAGTCGGCCACGTCCACGCCCATGGCGCCCGTCGAGCGGCCCTGGGCGTCGTAGGCCACGCCGGAGGCCGCGCCGACCTCCTCGAAGGTGCCGTCGCCGCGGTTGCGGAAGAGGAAGTTCGCCGTCGTGTCGTTGGCCACGAACACGTCCGTGCGCCCGTCGGCGTCCACGTCGAGGAAGGCCAGGCCCAGCGCCTTGCCCACGGGGACCTTCGTGTCGGGGTTGACCACGTGGAGCCCGGCCGCCGCCGACACGTCGGTGAAGCGTCCGCGGCCCTCGTTGCGGTAGAGCACGCAGTGCGCCCCGCGGTACCCGGTGGGGGGGCCGAAGGAGCGGTGCACGCCGTCGAGGCGGTAGTCCACGTCGTGGTCGATCTCGCGCGACCAGCGCACGTAGGAGCAGACGAAGAGGTCGAGGTCGCCGTCGCCCTCCAGGTCGAAGAAGCCCGCGCCCGTCGTCCAGCCGTCGGGCTCGCCTCCCACGCCCGCCTGGGCCGTGACCTCGACGAAGCGCTCGCCCGCGCGCAGGAACAGGTGGTTGCCGCCCACGCCGGTGAAGAACAGGTCGCGGTGGCCGTCGCCGTCGGCGTCGCCCACCGCCACGCCCATGCCATAGAAGCTGACGTCCAGGCCGAACTCGGCCGTCACGTCGGTGAAGAGGCCCGAGCCGTCGTTGCGGTAGAGCGCGGGCGTGGCGCGGGGCGCCCCCCCGTCGGGGGCGCTGCCCGCGCCCGACCAAGGCCAGGCCGCGCCGTTCACCAGCAGCAGGTCGGGGTCGCCGTCGTCCTCGAGGTCGAAGAAGGCGCAGCCGGGGCCCATCGTCTCGGGCAGCAGCTTCTCGCCCGTGCCCCCCGTGACGTGACGGAACCTGAGCCCCGCCGCCCGGGTCACGTCGGTGAAGCGCACGGCCGGGGCCTCGACCGCCTTGGCGCGCTCGCTGGCGGCGGGGCCGGCGGCGGCGGGCTTGGGCGGGGGCGGCGGGGGCGGGCGCAGCGCGAGCCAGGCGCCCACGCCGACGGCGGCCGCCCCGGCGAAGACGAGCAGCGAACGGCGGAAGACGCGGCCGACGACCGCGTCGTCCAGCGGCGCGGTCTCCTCGGCGTGCGGGCCGCCGGCGGGAGGGGGGGAGGAGGGGGGCATGGGGGTCACCTCGCGGGGAGGCCGAAGGCTCCCGGCCGCCTCAGGTCGTAGATCACCACCGTCTCGGCGGCGTGGTCGGCGGCCGGGTAGCGCTGGCGGGCCAGCGTGACGGCGCGGTCGGCCGCGTTGTCGTCGGGCTTGTAGCGGGCGTGCTCGGCGCGGTGGTGGGCGGCCTTGGCCGCGTCGCCCAGCTCCTCGTGGAGCAGCGCCAGGCCGTAGTGCGCGTCCACGTTCTCGGGGTCGCCCAGCAGCGCCCGCTCGAGCGCGGCGACGGCCTCGCGCAGCAGGCGCACGCGCTCGGCGGCGTCGGCGGCGCCGCGCTCCTGCTTGGCGCGCTCGAACAGGGTGCGGCCCAGCTCGTTGTGGAGCCGGTAGTCGCGGGTGAAGTCGAAGCCCCGCTCCCGCGTCTCCTGCGTGTCCAGCTCGAGGATCGAGGTGAACCCGCGGAGGGCCGCGTCCAGGTCGCCGTTCTGCTTGTTGGCCAGCGCCGTGTGCCAGGCGAGCGACCAGGCGGGCGCCGGGGGCGTCACGGCCGCCGCCCGCTGGAGCGCGGCCACCGCGTCGTCCAGGCGCCCCTCCTTCAGGTAGACGCGGGCCAGGTTCAGCGGCCCGTCGGCGCGCCCCAGGCGCTCGACCTCGCGGAAGGCCTCCTCGGCCTGGCGCAGCTCGCCCCGGTGCATGCCGGCCTCGCCGCCCTTGAGCAGCCCGCCGATGCCGTAGTCGTTCCAGCGCTGCCAGACGGGGATCTTCGGCTCGGGCTGCGCGGGCGCCGGGGCGGCGCCGACGGGGAACGTCACCCGGTCGGTGGCCAGGGTCAGGATCGGCAGGTCGTTCGTGCGGAAACGTTCGCCCTGGAAGAGCCGCACGTAGGTCGTGTCGAACTTGCGGTAGCGCAGCGCGACCTCCACGGAGACCTCGCCCGAGGCGTCGTCGGGCACCTCGAGCAGGTAGTGGATCACGTCGGCGGCCCCCGGCGGGATCTGGTGGTTGTAGAGGGGCAGGAAGATGTCCTCGGCGTTGCGGCGGTCGATGCGCCGGCCCTCGCGGTCGATCACGAAGGCGTTGAGGAAGTGCGACCACGGATCGACCTCGCCGTCCGTGTCGCGGCGCGCGCCGCTGCGCCCGATCACGCGGCCCCCGGAGGAGACCGTCACGTCGAGCCAGACCTCGTTGCTGTCCACGGTGCCCTGGGTGAACAGGTGCCCCATCTTCAGCGTGCGCACGACGGTCTCGAGCAGGTAGCGCCCGCCGGGGGCCAGCGCCGGCACCTGGGGGCGCAGCGGGGCCACCAGGCGCCCGTCGATCGTGCCACCCTCGCGCACGCCGAACAGGTCCACGCGCATCACGCCCTCGTTGAACTTCGCGTGCGCGGCGTTGACCCACTCGGGCATGCGCGTCAGGTGGGGGATGGCGGTGTTGGCCGAGGGGAACTGGTGGTCGTGGACGGTCAGGCGCCCGCTGCCGTCGAAGTCCTTCGCGGCGAAGTCCTCGGCCTCGCGCAGCGGCATGTGGCAGCCGTTGCAGCCCGTCTCGGCCTTGGGCGGGTAGTAGAAGGAGGCCACGCCGTGTCCGGAGACGCCGCTGAGCAGGAACGAGTCGTAGTGGTTCTGGCCGCGCAGCCACTTGTAGTCGTTCAGCTCGGGGGGCAGGTGCACCTTGTGGCAGGTGGCGCAGAACTCGGCCGTCTTGTGGAAGGGCTTGAGGAAGGTGCGCTTGTGGAACTCGGGCTTGGCGAGGATCATCTGCCGGTTGATCCACTGCAGCACCGGGTTCGTGGCGTTGGCGAAGGGGTAGTGCTGGGCCTCCTCGATCGTGAACGAGCCGTTGCCCTTCACGCTGTTGATGGCCGTGATCGAGTGGCAGACCGTGCAGGTGATGCCCGCCTGAGCCAGGCGGTCGTTGGCCAGGTCGTAGGCCGGGTCGTCGTACTTCGGGTCCTCGAAGGCGCCGCCGAAGAAGGGCACGGGGTCGTGGCACCCGGCGCAGAAGCGCGAGCCGCGCACGTGGCCGTCGCGGGCGTGCATCACCTTGCGCGTGTTGAGCACGCTGAACAGGTAGGCCTCGTTGTTGAACGAGGAGAACCGGTGCATGCTGTGCGCCCAGGACCGGTGCGCGTCCTCGTGGCACTGGAGGCAGTAGCGGTCGTTGAGCATGGCCTCCTCGGGGATGAAGTTCCCCGTGGCCGTCAGCGCCTGCGACGGGAAGAAGTAGGCCGCCCCCGCCTTGGGGCCCACGCCCGCAGCCCGGGGATCCTGGGCGTGCAGCAGCGCCATCGCCCCGGCGAAGACGACGGCCACGCCCCCCCAGGCGGCGCCCACCTTCCAGCGGATGCGCTTGCCGGCCAGCCGGTGCAGCACGAACAGCCAGACGATCAGCAGGGGCCCGCCCACGTGGGCCCAGTAGACGAGCTCGCGCGTCGCCGGGTTGCGCACGGGGCTCACGCCGTCCAGGCGCACGAGCAGGAAGCCGCTCACCAACGTGGCCAGCACGGCCACCAGCAGGGCCTGGCCGGCGCGCACGGCGCGGCGGTTGGGCCGGTCGTGGGCCGCCTTCCAGTGCCAGGCCATGAAGGCCAGCGCGGGGACGGTGAGCAGCACGCCCAGCACCACGTGGCCGAAGGCCATCAGGTGGTAGAAGGCCGTCTCGTACAGCCGGCCGGTCACCCACTGCAGGAAGGTGATCGCCCCCAGGTAGAGCGAGTTGACGCTCAGCAGGGCGAACAGCCCGAGCACGACCGCCAGCAGGCGTGCGAGCCGCGGCCCCACCGTGGGCACGTAGACCCGGCGCTTGGGCGGAGGGGGCAGCGGGCGGTGCGCGGGCTCGGTCACGGGCCGGGTCTCCTGGAGGATCATCCTCGGCGAGCGGGGCCGGCGGTAGCCCCGTCGGCCGCCGGGCGCGGCCGAAACGCAGCGGCGGCGCGCCCATTCCCGGCCCCCGCGCCCCCTGGTGGTGTCCTGGCTTGCTCCCCCTGCGAGCGAGCGGCGCGCTGGGCTGCGGGCGCTCAGGCCCGCATCGGCTCGTTACGTAGGCCGCATGCGCGGCCTCGCCGCTGCGGGCCTTCCGCCTCCCATCCAGCGCCCCGGTGTGCCTC
>CAZPOZ010000071.1:0-9764 GCA_964588235.1 uncultured Planctomycetales bacterium | reverse complement strand
CGCCGACCTGCCCATGAACCGGCCCGCGCGCGGCGCGGCGCTGCTGGCCTTCGCCAACGTGCAGGAGGACGCCGACGGCGTGGTGCGCCGCGCCGTGCCCTGCGGCTGGTGGGGCGAGCGCCCGACCGTGTCGCTGCCGTTCGCCACCGCGCTGCTGGCCGCCGACGGCGCCCGCGCGGTCACCGGCCGCGAGGTGCGCTTCGGGGACGCCGTGCAGCGCCTGGACGAGGACGGTTGCTTCTTCGCCAGCTTCCGCGGCCCGGCGCGCCAGGCCTACCGCGAGGTCTCGCCGGCCGACCTCGTGCAGTGGGGCTACTGGCTCTCGGAGGCGGGCGCCCGGCCCCTGCCCGACTGGCCCGAGCGGGACCGCGCCGCCTTCCGGGCGCTGGAGGGGGCCATCGTCGTCTACGGCGTCAACGTGGCCGGCAACGAGGACCTGGTCACCAGCCCCATCAGCGGGCGCCTGCTCGGCCCCGAGTACCAGGCGACGCTGGTGGACAACCTGCTGCACGGGGACGGCCGGGTGCGCGTGCCGGCCTCGGTGAACCGCCTGCTGCTGCTCGCGCTGTGCGCCCTGTGCGGCGCGGCGGGCTCGGCCATGCGGGGCCGCTGGCTGCCGAACCTGCCCCCGCTGCTGCTGCTCGCCGGCCTCGGGCTGCTCTCCTGGACCACCTTCGCCGCCGGACACGTCGTGGACGTGCTCACGCCCGCCGCCGGCCTGGTGCTCACCTGGGGCGGCTCCTCGGTCCTGCGCCTGGCCACCGAGGGGCGGCGCAACCGCTGGCTCGAGGGCACCTTCGGCCGCTACGTCTCGCCCGAGATCGTGGAGGCGCTCAAGCAGGATCCCACGCTGCTCGACCTGGGCGGGCGCCGCCGCGACCTGACCGTGCAGTTCAGCGACGTGGCCGGCTTCACGAGGATCTCCGAGAGCCTGGAGCCCGAGCGCGTCGTCCACCTGCTCAACCGCTACCTGACCACCCAGTCCGAGCAGGTCATGGCCACGGGCGGGGTGATCGACAAGTACATCGGCGACGCGGTGATGGCCTTCTGGGGCGACCCGATCGAGATGCCCGACCACGCGCTGCGCGCCGTGCGCGCGGCGCTGCGCTGCCTGGCGGCGCTGCCCGCCCTCCGGCCGCTGGTCGAGGAGCTGGGGCTGAGCGCCTTCGACATCCGCATCGGCCTGAACAGCGGCCCCTGCGTGGTGGGCAACATGGGCAGCGAGGACCGCTTCTCCTACACCTGCATGGGGGACACGGTGAACCTGGCCAGCCGGCTCGAGGGCGCGAACAAGGCCTTCGGCACGCGCTTGCTGGTCGGGCCGCTGACCTACCTGCAGGTCAAGGAGCAGGTCGTGGGCAAGCGGCTGGCGGACCTGGTCGTGGTGGGCAAGAGCACGCCCGTGCGCGTCTACGAGGTCCTGTCCTTGCGGGAGGACGCCGACGAGGACACGCGGGCCCACGCCGAGGCCTTCCGGCAGGCCCACGAGGCCCTGCGCCGGGGCGACCTCGACGCCGCCGGCGCCGGCCTCGAGGAGGCGGCCCGACGGCGCCCGGGAGATGGACCGACCGGTTGGCTTTCGGCCCTGCGGGCCCGGATGCTGGCCGGGGCGGCCCCCTCGCCCTGGGACGGCACGCTCACCCTGAGCGAGAAGTAGGGCTTGCGAGCGTAGGCAGGTGTTCGTAGGCTGCCGGCGAACGGCCCCGGGATTGCGGACGGACGCTCGGAACGTACCGTGTCCCCACGCGCTCCCGCCGGGGAGCAGGAGGTCTCCATGTCCGTCCCTCTCCGCTGGGCCGCCGTGCTCGCCGTGGCCTGGGCCTTCGGCCTCACGCCCGCCGCCTCCGCCGCGCCGTCCGACGTCGCCGTGGGGGCCGTGCGCGCACCGCTGCAGCGCGCCGGCGCGCCGTTGCGGGGCGAGCCGCTCATGGGCGCGAAGGTGCTCGGCAACGTGCCCCACGGCACGCGGCTCACGGTCGAGCAGGTCCAGGACGGCTGGCTGCGCGTGACCACGAAGGTGGCCGACGGCACGACGGCCACGGGTTGGGTGCGCGCCACCGAGACGGTCGAGCCCTACGCGCTCACGGGCTCGGGCCGCACGGTGGGGGCGCCGGGCCTGCGCGGCCAGGGCGAGCAGTCGGCGGCCGGCCGCGGCTTCACCGAGCAGATCGAGC
Source organism: uncultured Planctomycetales bacterium (assembly GCA_964588235.1). Lineage (GTDB taxonomy): Bacteria > Planctomycetota > PLA2 > PLA2 > JAEUHO01 > CAZPOZ01. The sequence goes on along the minus strand of CAZPOZ010000071.1, from coordinate 7,590 downwards.
AGCAGTACGCCGTGAGCCAGGCCGCGCTGCGCGCCGCCTACCAGCTGCTCGACACGCGCGTCGAGCCCGTCAAGCCCAGCCCCTCCGAGGTGCGCGAGTGGTCCGTGCAGGGCCGTCTGGGCTTCCCGGGAAGGACCCGCTGATGCGTCCGGCCCTGCGCCTGCTCTCCGCCTCGTCGCTGGCCGCGCTGCCGCTCCTCTCGTGCAGCGCCAGCGACATCGCCGGCAACGCGGCGGGCGGGCTGGTGGGGGGCGGACGGGCCGGCGAGATCGCGCGCGCGGCCGTGGGCGGGGCCCTGGACACCACGCAGCAGATGCAGCACGCGCTGTCGCCCGAGCAGGAGTACTACGTGGGACGCGCGGTGGCGGCCACGGCCGTCGCCCGCTACGGCCTGGACCCCGACGAGCGCCGGCAGGACTACGTGCGCAAGGTGGGCGCCACGATCGTGGCCCTGTCCGAGCGGCTCAACGCCACCTACGGCGGCTACCACTTCGCCGTGCTCGACACCGACCTCGAGAACGGCCTCTCCGGTCCCGGCGGCTACGTGCTGATCACCCGGGGCGCGCTGGAGCGCTGCCGCAGCGAGGACGAGCTGGCCGGCATCCTCTGCCACGAGCTGGCGCACATCCGGCTCAAGCACGGCGAAGACGTGATGAAGGCCGGCGGGCCCTGGCAGCAGAACATGGCCGCCATCGTGCGCGTGATCGGCGCGGCGGCGGGGGCCGACGACGCCAGCGTGGCGCCCAACATGGCCAAGCTGCTCGGCGACGTCGTGGGCGACTTCGTCAAGACCATGTTCGAGAACGGCTACGGCAAGGAGTTCGAGTACCAGGCCGACCTCGAGGGCACGCACCTGCTCTACGACGTGGGCTACGACGCCTCGGCCATCCGCGACTACCTGTCGGCCATGGAAGGCCGCGAGGCCAAGACCTGGGAGGCCCACCCCCCGGCCGCCGAGCGCATCGCCGCCCTCGAGGCGGCCGTGGCCTCCTACGGCGGAGGGTTCGACGGTGGCGTGGGCAAGACGGCGCGCGCCCAGCGCTGGGCCGCGTTCCGGGCCGGACGTCCGCTGAGCGCGCCCGCGCCCCTGCCCGAGGTCTCGCCGCCCGCGGAGGGGGGCCCCGTCGGGGGCGCCGCCGCCGGCGCGGCGCCGGCCCCAGCCGGCGGGCCGCCGGCCGGCCTCGCTCCGGAGCCGGGCGGGCCGGCGGGGCCTGCCCCGCGCTGACCCTGCGGCGAGCGGACCCTGCCGCGAGCGCCCCGTCAGAGGCGCACGACCTCGCCCGGCGAGACGAATCCGATGCGCCGGTCGCCTCCAGCCTCGAGCGCGGCGCGGATGCCGTCGCCGTAGCCCGGCTTGAGGTGCGTGACCAGCACGCGCGCCCCGCTCTTCAGCTTGCGCAGGTCGGAGAGCAGCAGGGCCGGCGTCATGTGCCGGCTGCGGCGCGCCAGGTCGGCCAGGTCGTCGGTGAACGAGCACTCGACCAGGATCGCCGCCAGGTCGGGCTGCGCGTCGGCGAAGCGCCAGACCGCGTCGGTGGTCGTGGTGTCGCCGCACACCAGCACCGAGCGCCCCCCCTTGCGCACCAGGTAGCCCTGGCAGGGGACGACGTGCGTCAGGGGCACGGCCGTCACCTCGTGGCCGCTGGGCAGGGGGCGGCGGTCCCCCGGCTCCAACGCCTGGAACTGCACCAGGGGCACGTCGTCGATGCGCGCGCCCGTGAAGTCGGGCCAGATGCGGTCGTTGAACAGGTGCTTGCGCAACGTCTCGAGGGTGTAGGCCGAGCCGTGGATCGCGCAGGTGCGGGCCTGCGGGCCGAAGCGGTTGGCCAGGAACAGCGGCACGGTCCACACGTGGTCCAGGTGGCCGTGCGTGAGCAGCACCGACTCGACGCGGCGCTGGGCCTCGACCTCGAGCCCGGTGGTCAGCGCGCCCGCGTCCACGGCGACCACGTCGTCGATCAGGTAGCAGGACAGGGGCATGCCCGGGGCGCTGCCGCCCGCGCAGCCCAGCACGCGGAGATCCATGGGCGTGGAGGGTACGGGCCCGCCGCGGGCTTGCCACCTCCGCCCGCCGCCGGGCGGCGTCCTGCCCAGCGCGTCGCCCGCCCTGGGCGGGGGGCAACGAGCTCAACGAGGCGCAAGCTCGAGGTGGGACCGTGCGCCGCGCTGGGCTGGGGGCGCTCGGGCCCCCGTCTCCTCCTCGCGTAGCCCGGCTACGCGTCGTCGTCGCCGGCGGCCCTCCGCTCCCCATCCAGCGGTGGCGAGGCGCGCCCCAGGAAGCTGCGGGCGCGGGGCTACGGGGACTCCACCGTCCCGCCTACCGCCCCGCCTCGAATCTCGGACCGGCGGGACCAGCCCACGCCTGCAGGGGCGTTGTCCTTGACCCTCGGGCCTTCCGACCCGTATCTTCCGCGCGGCCGTCCCCGCACCGGGGCGGACGACCCCGTGGAGCGCCCGCGTTGAACCCCAACCCCGTGCTGACGGTGCTCAAGATCGCCGCCTTCTCGATCCTGGCGTTCGTCGTCACGCTGGTGTTCGCGAGCCGGGAGAAGCAGGAGGAGAAGGTCGAGGGCCTGCGGCGCGAGGTCGGGGCCCTGCGCGAGGAGCTGGTCGAGCAGAAGGGCCGCCTGCGCGAGGGGGCCGAGGCCGCCCGCAAGCAGGCCGAGAGCGTCGAACGCCTCTCCGGCCGGATCGAGGGGCTCACCGAGGTGCTGCGTTCGGGCGCCTTCGTGCCCGCCGGCGCTCCCGCGCCGGGGCCGGCCTCCGGCGGCGCCGCCCCCTCCGCGCCCCGGCCCCCGTCCCCCGCCGGCTCCGCGGCGGCCGACGCCGCCCCCGCCTGGGTGAAGGGGCGCGCGCGCGAGCTGTGGGGGCGCTACCCGGACGCGCTCGAGCCGGACCCCGACGCCGTGGCGATCCCCCCGCTCTCCACGCCGGGGATCGACCCCAACGGGCGCATCCGCGCCTGGCTCGGCGGGGCCCTCTCCGGCTTGAACCCGCTGACGAAGAGCGACGGCGGGCTGTCGCGCTACATCATGCTGCGCTGCCTGGAGAGCATGGCCGACCTGCACGTGCTCAACCCCTACAAGTACGCCCCGGCCCTGGCCGTGCGCGCCGAGCACGACCCGGAGTACCGCGAGTGGGTGCTCTGGCTGCGGCCGGGCGTGCGCTGGCACAAGCCCCAGGTGGACCTCGAGAAGTACCCGCACCTGCGCGGCGTGCACGAGGTCACGGCCCACGACGTGAAGTTCACCCTCGACCTGGTGCTCAACCCGGACGTCAACGCCGCCCACCGCCGCAGCTACTACTCGGAGTGCGAGGGCATCGAGGTGGTGGACGACCACTGCTTCATCGTGCGCTGGAAGAAGAAGCAGTTCAACGCGCTCACCTGGACGCTCTCCGAGCTGTTCCCCCTGCCCGCCTTCGTCTTCGCCTTCGACGAGAACGGCGAGCGCTACGCTCCCGACCGCGTCGGCGCGGCCTTCAACGACCACTGGTTCTACCGCGAGAACCGCTTCATCGGCTGCGGGCCCTACACCCTGGTGGAGTACGACAAGGGCAGCCACTGCCTGATGCGCCGCTTCGAGGACTACTGGGCCCCCGAGCGCCTGCCGCCCGTGCGCGACTGCTGGTTCGACATCTTCCCGGACCGCAACCTGCAGGTGCTCAAGCTCAAGGCGGGGGAGCACGACTACGGCAGCCTGCTGCCCAACATGTGGGACGAGTGGCGCAAGGACCCGCAGAACCCGCTCGCCCAGGGCCGGCTGGACGAGGCCTGGCTCTACACCTCGCAGTACGGCTTCATCGCCTGGAAGCAGACGCACCCGATCTTCAAGGACCTGCGGGTGCGCACGGCGATGACGCTGGCCTGCGACCGGCCGCGCATCGTGGAGACGCTGCGCCTGGGCAAAGGCAAGGTGATCAGCGGGCCGCACCACCTGGCCTCGCAGTGCTGCCCCCCCGACCTCGAGCCGCTGCCCGACGACCTCGAGCGGGCGCGCGCGCTGCTGGCCGAGGCCGGCTGGAAGGATGCCGACGGCAACGGCGTGCTCGAGAAGGAGCTCGACGGCCAGGTGAAGGAGTTCCGCTTCACCGCCATGATCCCGCAGAACATCGAGTGGAAGGCCGTCTTCGAGGTGTTCAAGGAGGACCTGTCGAAGATCGGCGTGATCATGTCGCTCGACCAGCTGCACTGGCAGCAGTTCAGCGAGCGCCTGGACGCGCGCACCTTCGAGTGCACGGCGCTGTACTGGGACACCTCCGGCTGGGACGACGACCTCTACCAGATCTGGCACTCGAGCCAGATCCGCGAGGTGCCGTCCTCCAACTTCATCGAGTTCGCCGACCCGGAGGTGGACCGGCTGATCGAGGAGATCCGCGGCACCTTCGACGTGCCCACGCGCATCCGCCTGCAGCGGCGCGCGCACGCGCGCATCGCCGAGCTGCAGCCCTACACCTTCGTGGACACGATCCAGCTGCCCACCCTGTGGTGGAAGGACCGGATCGGCAACGTGCGCCCCGGGCTGGTCTACAAGAGCAAGCCCTTCGCGCGCACCTTCTGCTGGACGGCGACGGCCCGCTGACGCGGTCCCCCCGTGCTCGCCTACCTCGTCCGCCGCCTGCTGCTCATGATCCCGACGCTGTTCGGGATCATGGTGCTGCTGTGGGCCGTGATGTCGTTCTCGCCCGGGGAGCCCCAGCCCCCCGGGGCCGGCGCCTTCGGCAGCGACCCGACGCAGAACCTGAAGGACCTGGAGAGCCAGAACCGCAACGTGCGGCTGTTCCGCGAGCAGTTCGGCCTGAACCGCCCGCGCTTCTGGAACGGCTGGACCCGCCTCGCGGAGGAGGAGGTGGCCGAGGAGCTGCGCGTGGCCTTCGAGGGCATCCCCACGCACCCGCCGGCGCGGGTGAAGCGGGCCAAGCGCGCGCTGGAGGACTGGGGCGACTACGCCGTGCCGGCGCTCGTGGCCCTGCTCGGCCGGACCACCGGCGACCTGCAGACCTTCGTGCTGGTCACCCTGCGCAAGGCCGCCTACACCCTGCGCACGATCCACCCGGCCGGCTACGTGCGCTCGGAGGAGGAGAAGGCCGAGGAGGAGCGCGCGGCCGCGCGCAACGCCCGCATCATGGACCCGGGCCACACCTGGGCGGCCGACGCGGCCCCCGAGGCCCGCGCGGCCGTCGTGGCCCGCTGGGAGGCGCTGGTGAGCGAGCGCCGCGCCGCGGAGGGCGCCTGGTCGTGGGGGCCGTGGGAGCGCTTCTGGGTCGGTCTGACCGACACCCAGTTCGGCCGCTACTTCGGCCGGGTGCTCACGGGCGACCTGGGGACCTCGAGCCAGCACCAGAAGCCCGTCTGGACGCTGATCCGGGAGCGCCTGGTCTACTCGCTCTCGCTGGCCGTGCCCTCGTTCCTGATCGCCTGGGTGCTGGCCGTGCTGCTGGGGGTCACCTCGGCGGCCAACCACCGCAACGCGCTCGACCACGGCATCGGGCTCAGCCTGTTCGTGCTCTACAGCCTGCCCGCCTTCGTGGTGGCCACCGTGCTCCAGCGCAAGGTGGCCGGCGACTGGGGCTGGTTCCCCACCTCCGGCTTCCAGCGCACCGGTGCCCAGGCCCTGACCACCTGGGAGCACTTCAAGGACGTGCTCTGGCACGTGACCCTGCCCATCGTCTGCTACACCTACGGCAGCCTGGCCTACATCGCCCGCCAGGCGCGCTCGGGCATGCTGGAGGTGCTCAAGAGCGACTACGTGCGCACCGCGCGCGCGAAGGGCCTGGCCGAGCGCGACGTGATCTGGCGCCACGCGGTGCGCAACGGGATGATGCCCATCGTGACCCTGCTCGGCACGGCGCTGCCCATCCTGCTCGGCGGCAGCGTGATCGTCGAGTACGTCTTCGACATCGAGGGCTTCGGGCAGCTGATGCTCAACGCCATCTTCCAGAAGGACTACAACGTGGTCATGGGGGTGGAGATCCTCACGGCGATCCTCACCCTGGTGGGCCTGCTGCTCACCGACGTGATCTACGCGCTGATGGACCCGCGGATCCGCTACGCATGAGCGCTCCGGGAGCCCCCCTCCTCACCCTGGCCCCCGGCGAGAGCCGGTGGGCGATCGTGCGCCGGCAGTTCCGGCGCAACCGGCCCGCGGTCTGGGGCCTGCGCGTGGCGCTCGTGCTCCTCGCCCTGGCCCTCTTCGCGCCCCTGATCGCCTCCTCCCACCCGCTGCTCTGGCGCGAGGGCTCCGGCGGCTGGACCTCGCCCTGGCTCGAACGGCTCTTCGACGTGATCGCCTGGGAGCACGGCATCGACCGGTTCTTCAACAGCCTGATGGTCACCACGACCGCCGGGCTGCTGGCGCTGGCCGCCCTGCGGCTGGGCGTGCGCTCCGCCGAGCGCCGGGGGCGCGTCCTGCGTCGGGTCGGGCGCCCGCTCGCGGGCCTGGCCCTGCTGCTCGCCCTGCTCCAGGGCTCGGGCCTGGCCTTCACGCGCAGCCTGCCCGCCGTGGACTACCGCCAGCGCTTCGAGGCCCTCGAGGAGGCGGGCACGCCGGTCGAGCGCGTGCGCACGCTCGTGCCCTACGGCTACCGCGAGCAGCTGCCGACGAGGGAGGACCAATTCCTGGGCACCTGGAGCTTCGAGCGGGGCGAGCGCCACCTGCTGGGCACCGACGAGGTCGGCCGCGACGTGTTCGCGCGCATCCTCTACGGCACGCGCATCTCCCTGACGATCGGCCTGGTCGCCGTGGCCATCTACGTGACGATCGGCACCGTGCTGGGGGCCCTGGCCGGCTACCTGGGGGGCAAGGCCGACCTGCTGATCATGAGGCTGGTGGAGATCATGATCTGCATCCCGCCGCTGTTCCTGCTGATGACGATCGTGGCGCTGTTCAACTCGCGCTCGATCTTCCTCATCATGGCCTCGATCGGCGTCGTCTCCTGGACCGGGGTCTGCCGGCTCGTGCGCGGGCAGATCCTGCGCGAGCGCGCGCTGGACTACGTCACGGCCGCGCGCGCGCTGGGCCTCTCCACCCCGCGCGTGCTCTTCCGCCACGTGCTGCCCAACGCCTTCGCGCCCGTGCTGGTGGCCGCCACCTTCGGCGTGGCCTCCGCGATCCTGACCGAGTCCACGCTCTCGTTCATCGGGCTGGGCGACCTGAGCGTGCCCTCGTGGGGCCGCATCCTGGACGACGGCCGGGTCCACGTGCGCTGGCACCTGATCCTGCCCCCCAGCGTGGCGATCTTCGTCACGGTGCTCGCGCTCAACCTGGTGGGCGACGGCGTGCGCGACGCCCTGGATCCCAAGCTGCGGAACTGACCGGCGTCGCGCCGGGCGGGGGCGCCGGGGTCCCGCGCCCCGTCCTCCCGCCCCCGCCGCCAGGTCTTGCGGAGCCCGGATGCCGCCGGAGGACGTCGCCCGCGCCGCGGCCCCCCCGCCTGCGGGCGGGCGCGTGGCCTCCTCCGCCGCCCGGCAGTCGGCGGCCACGTCGATCTCGCGCGTCACGGGCCTGCTGCGGGAGACGGCCTCGGCCGCGCTGTTCGGGCTGAACCCCCTCTCCGACGCGCTGGTCTTCGCCTTCCGCATCCCCAACCTGC
>CAZPOZ010000070.1:0-9837 GCA_964588235.1 uncultured Planctomycetales bacterium | reverse complement strand
CTTCCTCGAGAAGTCGCGGCGTGCCACGGGCCGCGAGCGGCCGACGGGCTTCGCCCCCGAGGCGCTGGCCCTGCTGTCCACCTACGGGTGGCCGGGCAACGTGCGCGAGCTCGAGAACGCGGTCGAGCGCGCCGTCGTGCTCGCGCGGGGGGGGCTGATCGTGCCCGACGACCTGCCGCCGTCCGTGCTGCGGAGCCGGTCGGACCCGGCGCTGCAGGGCCGTCCGGCCGTGCGCTTCGAGGTCGGGCAGACGCTGGAGGCGCTCGAGCTCGAGGCCATCCGGCGCACGCTGGAGGCCGTGGGGGGCAACCGAGAGGCCGCCGCGAGCGTGCTGGGCATCGGCTTGGCCACGCTCTACCGCAGGCTGAAGGAGATGGGCGAGGCGGGAGAGCCCCCCCCCGAGGCCCCGCTCTTCGCCGGCGCGTCCCCCGCGACCTGACACGTCCGGGAGGTCGCACCTCCCGAAGACGCGCCTCCCGGGGACGCGGCCAGCGGGCACCCGGCCGGGGGCGCCGCCGCCCGGACACGAAGCGAGGCCGCCGCCCAGAGGGCGGCGGCCTCGCAGGGATCGGGATCTACTTCTTCTTGGCGCGGCGGGTCTTCTTCTTCGCGGTCTTCCGCTTCGCCTTGCGCTTCGCAGCCATGCTCTGCCTCCTTGGAGGTCCGCCCCGGAGGGTCGGGCCCGTTGCCACGTTCACCGTCGGTGGCCACCGACGGCGGTCACCGTTCGTGCTTCGCGGAGGCGCGCCGGAGACCGGCCCGTGGCAGGCCGACACCCCAGCGCGCACGCCCCGCGGCGTGCACTGCACACGCGGGGCTCCCTTGTAACAAGTTCCATGCCGGAACGCTCGATCCACGTTCCTGGGCGGCGCGCGGGTCCGCGTGACTATCATTCTGAGAGCGCGAGGCGCGACACGCCTTCGCAGGCTCTCAAAACGAGCCTGTCTGCGCCGGAGGGCTCGCATGGGCGACCGACTGCTGCTCGACGCCGCGCTGGCCACGCAGCTGCACGCCGCGGGCGTGGGCAGCGTCGAGGGGCTGCTGCGGCTCGGCGCGGCCCCCGGGGCGCCGAGCGTGGTCACCGAGGTCGAGCTGCCGGTGGCGGGCACGGTGGGGCGCTTCCACCTGAAGCGCTACGTGTACGACGGCTGGGGGCGCTCCCGGGGCCTCCTGGGGCGTGGGACCCTGTGGGGAGCGGCCCCCTGCGTCAACGAGTACCGCGTGCTCGCCTGGATGCGCGAGAACCAGGTGCCCGCCGTGCGCCCCGTGGCCGCAGCCAGCCGCACGCGGCGCGGGCGCCTCGTGGCGCACGCGCTGCTCACCGAGCACGTGCCCGAGGCCCGCGACCTGCAGGCGCGGCTGCTCGATCCCGCCGACCCGCTGCGCACCGACCGCGGGGCGCGCCGGCGCACCGCCGAGCTCGTCGGCCGTTGCCTGCACCGGTTGCACGCGTTCGGGTACGTGCACCGCGACGTGTACGCCCGCAACGTGCTCGTGCGCATCGAGGAGCAGGGCCCCAAGATCTGGTTCCTGGACTGCCGGCGCGGGGGGCCGCCCTCGTGGCGCAGCGGGGGCTGGCAGGACTTGGCCATGCTGGACGCCGCCGTGAAGGGGCGGCTGCCGCGCACCGACCGCCTGGCGGCGTTGCGGGCCTACCTGGAGGACGGAGAGGACCCCGGCCCCGCGGTGGCCCGCATCGCGGCCCTGCGTCCCCGCGTGTCTGCGCGCCCCTGGCCCGCGGGCGCGCCGGCCTGAGGGCGCCCGGGCTCGAGCGGCCCGGGCTCGAGCGGCCCGGGCTCGAGCGGCCCGGGCTCGGGCGTCACGCGCCCGAGGGCAGGCACGGCGGCCGGCGACTGTCCCTCGGCGGCCGTAGGCTCCCGCGCCCATGCTGACGCTCCGCACCTGCTCCCTGCGCCGCTACCGGATCGAGGGCGCGCTGCCCCCGCCGGGCAGCGACGAGCTGCACAAGCGGCTCACCGACCACCGGTTCCTGCCGCTCTCCGCCCGCGAGGAGAAGACCTACGGCTGGGTGACGGCCGACAACCTCCTGCTCACGCGCTTCGACGACGACACGCTCCTGCGCGGCGGGCAGATCGCGCTGGGCCTGCGCATCGACCGCCGGCGGGTGAACGCGCGCCTGCTGCGCGCCCAGCTCGACCTGGAGGCGCGCGCCCGCGTCCAGGCCGCACAGGACGGGGCCGGCCCCCGGCGCCTCTCGCGGGAGGAGCGCGCCGAGCTGCGCCAGCACCTCGCCCAGGAGCTGCTGCGCCAGACCTCCCCGAGCGTGGACGCCTACACCGTGCTGATCGACCCGCGGCGGCGCCTCCTGTCGATGCTCAGCCTGTCGCGCCCGGCCAACGAGGCCCTGTGCGCCCTCTTCGGCTCCACCTTCGACGCCGCGCTCGTGCCCCTGACCCCGTGGCGTCGAGCCCTCGAGCTCGTCCCGCACCCCGAGGCCCTGGACGCGCTGGAGCGCACCGAGTTCTGGGAGGCCCCCCGGGACGGCCGGACGGCGGCGCCGCCCGCCGGACCCGGGCCCGAGGCCGCCCCGCGGAGGCTGCCCTCGTGATCGCTCCCCACCGGCCCGTCGATCCCCGGGGCGGGCTCGACTTCCTCGGGCCCGAGCTGCTCACCTGGCTGTGGTGGAGGGCCGCCGAGGCCCCCCGGTTCGTGCACGCCGACGGGACCGAGGTGTTCATCCACGTGGACGAGCACCTGGAGCTGCGGGGCGAGCGCTCGGCCGCGCGGCGCACGGTGCTGCGCTCGGGGATGCCCTCGGGCTCGGCGGAAGCCCGAGCCGCCTTGCGCAGCGGCAAGACGCTGGTGGCCGCCCGGCTGCTGCTCGTTCGGGGCGAGGAGGAGCGTCGCCTGACCCTCAAGGCCGAGGACCTGGACCTGTCCGGGCTGCGGCTGCCCGCCCCCGAGCCGGGGCCGGCCCGCGAGCGCTTGGAGCAGTCGCTCGAGGCCCTCGAGCGCGTGCAGGACGACCTCGACCTGTGCCTGGCCGCCTTCCTCGAGGTGCGCCTCTCGCCGCGCTGGGCCGAGGAGGTGGGGCGCATCCGCTCCTGGGCCGCGGCACCCAGCGAGGACGACAAGGTCGCGGCGGGCGCGTCGTTCGACGCGCCCGCGGCGACGTCGGCTACTTCAGCTCGTCGGGGCTGATCCAGCCGTCGTGGTTCAGGTCCAGGCGGCGCCAGTCGTCGTCGCTTCCCTTGAACTCGGCGCGGGAGAGGCGTCCGTCGCCGTCCCGGTCGAGCTCGGCCAGGCTCGGGGCCGGCCGGCCCTCGCCCTGGGGGGCGGGCCCCCCGGGCGCCGCGCCGCCTGGGGGCGCGGGGGGGAAGTCCTTCGCCGTCAGCACGCCGTCCCCGTCGCGGTCGAGCCGGGCGAACTGCTCGTCGCTCCCGGGGAACTGCTCGCGGGTGACCTTCCCGTCGCGGTCATGGTCGAAGCGCTGGAGCAGCTCGGGCCCCGGCCCGGCCCCCGGCCCCCCGTCGGGACGCGGGCCGCCCTCGGGCCGCGGTCCCCGACGCGCAAGCTCCAGGAACTCGTCCTTCGACAGGCTGCCGTCGCCGTCCTTGTCGCCCCGCAGCAGCTTCTCGCGCTGCGCCTCGGGGCACTCGGCGGCCTCGACCTTGCCGCTGCCGTCCTTGTCGAGCTCGCCGAAGCGCCGCTCGAGCTCTTCCGGGCTCGGCCCGCGCCCGGGCCCCTTGAAGGCCTTCAGGTCGGCTTCCGTGAGGAACCCGTCCTTGTCGGCGTCCAGCCGGTCGAAGGGCAGCTCGCCCGCGTACTCGTCCTTCGCCACCTTGCCGTCGCCGTCCTTGTCCATCGACTTCCAACGGGCCTTGATCTGCTCGAGGTCGGGGCGGCCCCCCGGCTGGCCCTTGCCCCCCGGAGGCATCCCGGGCCCTCCCGCTCCGCCGGGCGGCGGCAGGTCCTGGGCGTCGAGCACCCCGTCCTTGTTGCGGTCGTAGCGGTCGAACCCCGCCGGGTCGCCGGCCCACTCCTCGCGCGTGAGCTTGCCGTCCCCGTCCTTGTCCATCTCCTTGAAGCGGCGCCGCAGCTCGCCGCCCCGGGCCCCCGGTCCTCCGGGAGCCGCCGGGCCGGCCCCGCCGGACCCCGGCGGGCGCGGCTTGGGCTTGTAGTCGGCCGGCAGGCCCAGCTCGTCGGGCGTGACGGCGCCGTCCTGGTTGCGGTCGAGCAGGGCGAAGGAGGCCGCGTCGCCCTGGCCGGCGGTGAACTCCTCGCTGGTGACCTTGCCGTCGAGGTCCTTGTCGTAGGTCTCGAAGAAGCGCGTCTCCCGCGGGGGGGGATCTTCCGCCCGGGCGGCCGGCAGGGGGACCAGGGCGGCGCAGGCCACGGCGGCCGCGGCGGTGAGCGCCGGGAGCCCCAGGCGGGGGAGAGGCGGGAAGGGGGCGGGCATGGGTGTCTCCGGGAAGGGCCGCGGGGACCTCGCCGCGGGGGGTCTAGTCGTCGGCCAGCGTCAGGGTGAGGCGGTCCAGGGCGGCGCCGCCCGGCGGCAGCGCCACCCACAGGCTATGAACCCCGGCCGGCAGCCGGAGGATCGGTCCCAGGCCGAAGGCCGCGGTGTGCACCGGGAACTGGTCGATGGCCGAGAGCCGCTCCAGCTCCAGGGAGCCGTGGGTCAGGCAGCCGAACGCGCCCTGGCCCAGGTGCCGGTCCAGGTTCAGGAAGGCCAGCGGCTGGCCGTCCAGCCGCCCGACGGCCACGCCCTCCAGCAGGTCCACGCGCAGCGTGCGGGCCACGGCGCCCGGGGGGGCGGCGAAGGGCTTGGCCGTGCTCAGGAGGCGCAGGGTCCCGCCCTCCAGCACGCCCATCACGAAGCGCCGCCCGCCGTCCACCAGGCCGACGACCTTGCCGTTGCCGGCGTCGAGCATGTCGAACAGCAGGAAGGCGTCCTCCCCGCCGTCCTCCTCCGGGGGCAGGCGCACCACGGCTTCCACCGCCCGGTGGTCCACCTCGGCCGGCGACAGGAACGCCGCCTCGCCTCCGTGGCCCACGAGCGACAGACGCCCCTCCTCGATCCAAACCTCGCCCCGCACGTCCCGCAGCGAGGCGCGGCCGTCCAGCAGCAGCGCGGGACCGACCTCGGCCGCGCCCTCGGGCGGGATCTCCACCTCGACGGGCGGGCTCTCGTCGAGCCCCAGCCCCAGGGGGCCGGGGCCGCCTCGCACGCTCAGCGCGACGGCGTAGTCGCCCGCCTCGGGCACCCGGAAGGTGACCGTGAGGCGTCCGGAGCGCTCGCCCGCCGCGACCCAGCGCTGCTCGCGGGCCACCGGGTCGGCGTGCTCCACGAGGTCGCCCACGCGGGCCATGGTCTCGGCCTCGACGATCAGCCGGCCCTCGAGCACCGGCAGCTCGCCCCGGCCGGCCCGCGGCAGCTCGGGGCCGCGCGCGCCCTCGAGGAAGGCCACCCAGTTCTGGTAGTTCGGGTCGCCCTTGCGGATGCGGTCGCCGCCCCGGTGCGCCGTGCCGCCGTCGGCCACGGCCAGCGGCTTCTGCAGGAAGGGCGAGGCCAGCGGCTTGCCCGGCCGGCTCAGCGCCAGCACCGTGCGGAAGTTCGCGTAGTGCTGCTCGAGGCTGAGCTCCTCGCCGCGCCCGGCGACCAGCAGCGAGTGCTTGCCCTTGCCGGGGGCCGCGTGGCACTGGGCGCAGACCTGCGCCAGGGTGGGCGCGATGCGGGCCACGTAGAAGGCGAAGTCGGGCTGGCCCTCCACCGTGCGCGGGGGCTCGAAGCCGCGCTTCACGACGGTGACGCCGTTGATGAAGTCCACCATCGCGCCGTACTCGCGCGAGTTGAGGTCGACCTTGACCCCGCCCTTGTGGGTCAGCCCGCCCTGGCCCGGGCCCAGGGGCTTGAGCAGCCAGAGCGAGCCGGCGGGGTTGCCCGGCTCGATCAGCCCGAGGATGGTCTCGTAGTTGTCGCGGTGGTGGGCCGCGCGGACCGTGCGCCCCGGGGGAGGCTTCACGAAGTACTTGCCCAGGCGCTTGCGGGGGTTGGCGTGGCACTCCGCGCACACCCGCTCGACGATCGGGGCCACGTTGGCCTCGTAGAACGCGAAGTCGGGCGTGGGCGGGGCGGCGTCCTCGGGGCGCGCGCCGCGGGCGAGGCCGCCGCCCACGAGCAGCGCGGCGAGGCAGGCGGCGGGCAGGCGCGGGCGGCGCAGGTCCATCGGGGCTCCCGGGGCGTGGGCAGCGCCCTCCGGTGTAACCCGGCCGGCGCGTCGGCGGGGCGCGGGCTGGGCCGGTGGGGGCCGGCTTGACAGGGTCCTATCTTCCACCGAACGTGGCCCTCCGAGCCCGCACCGGGCCCCCTGGAGGTCACCGCATGCCCATCCTGTGCCCCACGCCCCTGGCGGTGTTCGTGTTCGAGTTCCTCGTCCTGGGCCTGATCTGGGCGGTCTGGGCGGTGCTGAACCTGTGGATCTGGCAGAAGACCAAGAGCAACGCCAACCTGCTGATGCTCGTCGGCAGCGGCCTCATGGGCGTGCTCTGGCTCATCAACACCTTCTCCTACAGCGGCGGCAGCTTCTGGCTCCACGTCCTGGGCCTGGTCCTGCTCACCGCCGGCTTCTACCTCTCCGTGCGGCCCATGGTGGACGCGCAGATCGCCGCGCTGCGGGCCAAGATCGGCCAGGCGGCCGGCGGCTCGAAGAAGGACGGCGGCTCGCCCCCGCCCTCGGCCTGAGCCCGGGCGGGGCCCGCCTCGAGGCGGTGGAGCGCGCCCCCGGATGGCGCGTCCACCACCACCCCCTCGTCGGCTCCACGAACGACGAGGCCGTGGCGCTGGCGGCCGCGGGGGCGCCTGCTCGCACGGCCGTCGTGGCCGACGCCCAGAGCGCCGGGCGGGGCCGGGAGGGACGCGCGTTCCTGAGCCCCCCCGGGGGGCTCTACGTCTCGATGCTCGTGGAAGCACGACCGGCGGACCTGCCCGGCCCGGTCGTGGCCGCCACGGCGCTGGCGGCGGCCGAGGCCGTCGAGGAGGTCTCGGGCCTGCACCCCGGGATCAAGTGGCCCAACGACCTGTGGGTCCGGGGCCGCAAGCTCGCCGGCTTGCTGCTCGAGAGCGGGCCGCGGGGGACGGGGCTCGTCGTCGTGGGGCTCGGGCTCAACCTCGACCGGGTTCCCGCGGGCCTCGGGCCGGGATCGGGGGTCCCCGCGACCTCCCTGGCCGACGAGCTCGGCCGGGCGCTCCCGACCGGGGACCTGCGGCCCGCGCTGCTCGGGGCCCTGCTCGGCCGCGTGGACCGCCACCTCGGCGCGCTGGCCGACCCCCCGGCCCGGGAGGCGGTGGCGGAGGCGTGGCGGGCGCGCCTCACGCTGCGCGGCGCGCGGGTCACCTGGCGCGAGGCCGGGAGCCCTCGCGCCGGGGTCTTCCTCGACGCCAGCCCCACCGAAGGGCTCGAGGTGCTCGACGACGCCGCGGGCCGCCGCCGGCTCCGCGGCGAGCTGATCAGCGATCTGCGCCCCGCCTGAGCACGGGGAGGGCAGCCTCCGTGGTACCTTCCTCGTGACGAACGTGAGCCAGGCGCCGGTTCTCACCTCCAGCGGCAACAAGACGGCCACGTTCGTGGTGCTGGTGGTCTTCCTGCAGCTGCTGGTGATCGCCGTCCTGGGCCTGGGCGCGATCAGCCGCGACCGGCGCGAGGGCGCGCGCGAGGCGCAGGAGAACGCCGACGCCGTGGCCGTGGAGACCGCCCAGGCCAGCCTGCGCCGCCTGGAGAGCGACCTGAGCGGCGTGCTGCTCGAGGCCGCGCGCGTGCTGCGCCCCGAGCGGCTGCGCGAGCTGGCCGAGCGCCCGCGGGGAGGCGTGCTCGACGCGGTCTACCAGGTGGACGCCCGGGGCGTGATCTGGTGGCTCACGGGCACCGAGCGCCTGTGGCTGCCCGAGAAGGTGGACGAGGAGCTCGAGGCCTGGTCGAGCCAGCAGGAGCCGACGATCGCGCCGCTGCTCGCCGAGCTGCGCGAGGCGCACGTCGCCGGGGCGTACCGGCGCTGCGTGGACGTGCTCCAGCGCCTGCTGCACGAGCACGCGCTCCTGGTCCAGGCCGGCGAGGCCGGGCTGCCCGTGGGCACGGGCGTGGACTGGGCCCGGGCGCTCGTGGACTTCGCGGTCGCCGCCCGCGGGACGGAGGAGGAGGAGCCGCCCGGCCCGGGCAGCCTGCCGGGCAGCAGCCCCGCCAGCAGCCCGGCGGCGCCCCCCGTCGCCACGCTGAGCGACGAGGAGTTCCGGGGCGTCCTGCTGCGGGCGCTGGAGGTGGAGGCGATCAACCGCGCCCGGCGCCCCTACGCGGGCCCGACCATGCAGACCTACCTCGCCGTGCTGGCGCGCACGATCGACCGCTCGATCCTCTGCGAGCCCGACGCCGAGCCGCTCGGCCACCTGATCGCCACCTTCCGGCACGCGCGTGCCCAGCTCGACGTGGTGGGCCCGGCGCTGACCGCCGCCGTCGCGCGCTTCCGCGAGTCGGGGCTCCCGGCCGACCGCGGGCCCCTGCTGCTCGACGTGGCCGGCGAGCTGTTCGCGCTCTCCGAGAGCGCCAACTTCCCCGGGCGCACCGTCGTGGTGCGCGTGAGCCCCGAGCAGGCCCTGGCGGTGGCCCCGCTGAGCCTGGACCCCGAGGGGCTGGGGCGCCAGGGCCTCCGGCTCGCCTTCGCGCGCCGGGACGGCGAGGTCGAGGGGCACCCGCTGCGCATCCTGGACCTGGCGCGCCCCGGCCGCTTCGAGCTGCCGCTGCGTGCCCTGCTCTACCGGGAGCGGCCCGTCGCGCTGCCGTCCGGCGGGCCGTCCGAGGGCTTCTACCTCGGGATCATCGCGCTGGCCGCCCTGGGCCTGGTCGTCGGCGGCGGCGTGCTGCTGCGCATGTGGCGGCGCGAGGTGCGCCTGGCCCGGCTCAAGGCCGACTTCGTCAGCAACCTGTCCCACGAGCTCAAGACCCCGCTGACGAGCATCTCCCTGTTCACCGAGATGCTGCAGGAGGGCAAGCTGGCCAGCGAGGAGGAGCGCGCCGAGGGGCTCTCGATCCTGGCCCAGGAGTCTCAGCGCCTGCAGCGCATCGTGGCCCGCATGATCGACGTGGCGCGGCGCGAGGCCCGGGGCACCCCCTACGACCTGGCGCCGGGCGACCTGAACGTGCCCGTGCGGGAGGCCGCGCAGCGGTTCCGGCGCATCGTGACCGAACCGGGACTCGATCTGGTGCTGAACCTGGCCCCCGACCCCCTCCCGGTGGAGCAGGATGCAGCGGCCGTGGACGATGCCGTGACGAACCTGTTGTCCAACGCCTGGAAGTACAAGCGCGGCGACCGGGCGCGGATCGAGATCCGCACCCGCCGCCGGCGTCGCAAGGCGGAGATCGTCGTGACCGACGACGGCATCGGCATCCCCCGGCACGAGCGCAAGCGCGTCTTCGAGATGTTCTACCGGGCCGAGAACTACCTCACCCGCGAGGTGGCCGGGACCGGCCTGGGCCTGGCCCTCGTGCGCACGATCGTCCGCGCCCACCGCGGGCGCGTGCGCCTGGAGGCCGGGCCCGGCGGCGTGGGCACCGCCTTCCGCCTGCGCTTCCCCCTGGCCCGCCGCGCCCCGCGTCCCGACGCCCCCGCCCCCCAGGCCCCCCTGCCCGCGCCCGGCCCGAGCCCCGAGCCGGCCGGCGCGTCCCCTCCCTCCAAGGCCCCGAGCACCCCATGAGCAACCGCATCCTGATCGTCGAGGACGACCCCGCCATCCGCCTGGGGCTCAAGCGCAGCCTCGAGTTCGAGGCCTTCGCCGTCGAGCTGGCCCGCGACGGCGAGGAGGCCGTGCAGCGGGCCTTCGACGTC
>CAZPOZ010000069.1:0-9839 GCA_964588235.1 uncultured Planctomycetales bacterium | reverse complement strand
CTCCCTTCCGATGTGCAGTTGCGCGTCGCGGCGCAGCTCGTCGAGGAAGTCGCGCTCCCGGGCGCGCCCCTCGGGGAACATGGCCGGGAACAGCGCTCGGAACTGGTCCAGCGCGCGCCCGCCCCGCTCCACGTACGGGGGGAGACCCAGGCGGGAGTACCCGATGCTGCCGCCCGACGACCCCAGCCGCGAGTACGTCTCGAGCTGGGCCCCCTCCGCCGGGCGCGGCTTGGGGAGCGGGTCGGGAGGCGCCTGCGCCAGCGCCACGAAGGGCCCGAGCTCCAGCACCGGGTCGGGGGCCGGCTGGAGCACCACGACGCCCCCGACGAGCGAGGCGAGCTGGGCGTGCAGCGCCTCGGGCACGTCCTCCTCGGGGCCCGGGGCGGCTTCCGGGCCCTCGAGCAGGCGCACCCGGCCCTGCCGCTCCACGTAGGCGAGACGCAGGGGCAGCCAGGCGGTCCGGGCCGCCCGCAGCGCCCCCTGCGCCCGGGCCTCGTGCCCGCCCTCCTCGAGCCACCGACGGTACTGCTCGTCGGAAGGGCTGGCGGTGTTGTGCGCCAGCACCCGGTTGCGCAGCGCGCGCAGGCCCTGGGCCGGATCCGACGAGTCGCCGCCCAGCACGGGCAGCAGGCTCTGCTCGAGCAGGTCGCGAGCGCAGCGTGTGGCCGCCGAAGCGGGCGCATGGCCGAGTCTGCGGCGCCCGTGCTCCGCGAGAAGCTGTCGGAGCACCTCCAGCCAGACGCCCAGCGAGGGGTCGCGCAGCGAGGGCCCCAGGCTGCGGCGGAGCCCGTCCGGCAGCTGGCCCTTCAGGCGCCGCACCAGGTCGGCCAGGGCGAGGAGGGTCGCCAGCGTCAGCAGCGCCTCGAAGGTGCCGACCATGCGCATCAGCCGGGCCAGGGGATGGCTCGCTGCGAGCCAGCGGGAGGCGGCGAGGGCCACCGGCGCCGGCAGGCAGCGCAGGACGCTCTGCCATTCGTCGTCGGCCGGGGACTGAGCGCTGCTCACGCCGGCATCGTGGCATCGGGTGGGCGCGCGCGCAACGCACGCGGGATCCCCCGGCGGTCCTGCCCGGAGCCCACGGGGCGTTGGACCCTACTCCGGGGCGTCGGCCAGCCAGAGGTTCAGCGCCTGCACGGCGCGTTCCGCCGCCGCGAGGTCGGCGGCGGAGACGTCCTTCAGCCCATGCGCGATGGCGTTGCGCGCGGGCGTCAGGGCCTCGGCCAGGCGCAGGAGCACGCCCTGGTCGTGCTCGTCGCTGCCGGAGGCGTTGCGCACGAGCCGGGCCCTGCGGACCACGTGGAGCAGCTCGCCCAGGGTGAGCCGTTCCAGCGGGGCGCCCTCCGCCGCCGGCTCCAGCTTCTCGGCCAGCCGGTCGTCCACGATCGAGCGCCGGTCGGCCCACTCCGGGCCGTGGCGCGCCACGAGCCGCCGGGGGAGCTGTTCCTTGAGCCGACGTTCGAGCGAGGGGACGCGCTGCAGGAAGGCGGACTTCGCCGGCTCCGTGGCCGGGAGAACCGCGTCCGCCCCCAGGTCCAGGCGCTGACGCAGGTGGTACTCGCACAGGGTGCCCACGGGGCGCAGGTGCCGGCGAGCGTCCAGGGTGCACATCCCGCTGCGCAGCAGCGCCTGCGCGTAGCCCGGCAGGTTCACCGGGAACGGCGTGGGGAACTCGCGGTCCACCTCGCTGCGCAGCTCGTCCCACGCGTCCTGGTCCTTGCCCAGCTGGCGCTCCACGAGGTCGTAGAGCTGCATCAGGGGCTCGGCGAACTGGCTGAGCAGCTCGACGACCTTGGGCTCCACCAGCGGGCTGCCGCGAGCCGCCTGCCGCACGCGCCAGGCCAGGTCCCGGGCCAGGTGCGCCGTGAGCCAGGGGTGGCCGCCGGTGAAGTGGTGGATGCGGCGGTCGGCCCCCTCCGGCAGGTCGATCCCCGCACGCCGCGCGGGCTCGCTCACCATGCGCAGCGCGTCCGCCTCCGCGAGGGGGCCGAGGCGGCTCAGCTCGGCCGGCAGGACGAGGAACACCCCGGCCAGCGTGCTGGCCACGTCCGACTGCGGCAGCTCGCGCAGGGGCACGAGCGTGGAGATCACGTACGACACCAGGCGCTCCTGCTCCAGGGAGCGCAGCACGCCGACGCCGTCCACGCCGATGGCGTGCGCGATCTTGACGAACTCGTCCAGGAAGAAGACGCAGGCGCGCCCCTGGCGCTGCGCGGCCTCGAGGAGCACGCGCAGCGCCGCCCCCGGGTCCTCCGGCAGCCGCGCGGGCGGCGTGATCTCGCGAGCCACCTCCCGGCACAGGTTCTCGAACGGCTCGCCCGGAGCCTCGCCGCTGGTCTGCACGGCGATCACGCCGGGCCGCTTGCGCCTGAGCAGCAGGTGCAGCCGGGCCAGGAGCGAGGACTTCCCCATGCGGCGCGCGCCGTGGATGGCGAGGTTGGCGGGCGTGCGGTCCGTCGGCAGGTACTCGGCCTCGAAGAACTCCATCCACTCGCGTCGGCCGAAGAAGTCGGCGTCCTCGAAGGCCGGGTGCGACGGATCCCACGGCAGGGCCGCGCTGCGCGCGGGGGACGGGGCCGCTCGCGGCTCGGCCGCGGAGGCGGGGGACGGGGCGGCGGCGGGCCTCGACCCCGGGTGAGCCGTCGTCGCCGCGACGGCCGGCGCCGCCGCGAGCGCCTCGGCCACGGCGTCCTCCGACGCTTCGGCCCCGGGTGCAGGCGGGGGGGCGGGCGGAAGGACGCCCGTCGGCGGGGCGTCGGCGGCCCCGGGGGGGGCGTCGCCGCCCGCGTCCGCGCCGGCCTGCGTCCCGGGCTCCGCGGGCGACGCGGGCGCATGCACCTGCTCCACGAGCAGCGGCAGGCGGCGATGGAAGCGCAGCCAGCGGGCGAACAGCGGGATGCGGATCCAGTAGCGGGAGGACTGATCGGGCATGGGCTCGTGCTCGACCAGGCTCAGCTTGCGCAGCGCCTGGACGCAGGCGTCGAGCTCGGCCTCGCTCACCGCCCAGCCGGCGTCGCCGAGGCTGCTCGCCAGGCTCTTGCTGCCGATCGCTTCCCGGCCGGGCTGCGCCAGGTGCGCGATGCCTCCGAGCACGCAGCGCTCGGCGGGGGTGAGGTCGAGGTCGTCGAACAGGGCGCGGAACTGGTCGTCGCCCTCGGCGTTCTCCACGATGCCGCGCAGCACGGCGCGCACGTCGGCGGGCATCACGTGCCGCCGCGGCTGCCGGCTCATGCGCTCGAACATGCGATGGCAGGCCAGCTGCAGGAAGTAGGGATGCCCGCCCGACTCGCGGACCAGGTGGAGCTCGGCTTCCGGCTCGAAGGTGAGCAGGTCGCGCACGGGCTCGGCGACCAGCTGGCGCGCCTCGCCGTCGTCGAGGTAGGTCACGTGGATGGGGACCATCAGCTTGAAGAGCGTGGCGTCGTGGCGGTTGGCCATCTGCTGCACGCGCGTGGCGCCGACGACGAGGAAGGCCAGCGAGCGGCAGGTCTGCATCAGGTAGCGCAGGTAGCCCAGCAGGCCCGGCGTGGCCTGCGCCAGCTCGATCTTCCGCAGCAGCACCTCGAGCTCGTCCAGCAGGAGCACCACGCGCCGGCTGCCCAGCGCCGCGGAGAGGCCCGACAGGAACCGGTCGAAGGCGGAGGTCGGCTCCTCGGCCCAGGCGCCGTCGGGCAGCGGGACGTCGACCCCCGCCTCCTGTCGCACCCGGTCACGGATGGTCGTGGCCAGGTCGCGCAGGATCTGGCCGTCGCCCAGGCGGTGGTGCTCCCAGCGCTGGAAGCTCTCCCGGACCACCACGTCGTCGGGCACGGGCCGCTGGAATCCCTCCACCAGGCTGCTCTTCCCTACGCGCCGCAGCCCGTGCAGCAAGACCACGTTCTCGGCGCCCGGGCGGCCCAGCGTGTCGCGGATGCGGCCGAGGAGCCCGTTGCGCAGCACGTACGAGCGGTCGGTGGGGCGCAGCTGCTTGCCGACCATGTAGGGGTTGGACGAGGCCGGGACGCCCGCCTCGGCGGTGTGCCAGGGCGGCCGGACCACCTCGTCGAGCTCGAGCGAGTCCACGATGCGCAGCGAGTCGCTGGCGGAGTACTTCACGCGGGCGAGCACGCCGAGCGCCTTGCGCGTGGGATCGAGCCGGGACAGGCGGAACTCGGCCGCCCGCTCCACCGCCACGGCCACGTCGCCCAGCGCCCCGCCCGCGCCCACGGGGGTCACCTGCGCCTGCTGCTCCGTCTGCACCTCCACCTGGACCCGGCGCGCCGGCTGCTCGCCGTGGTTCTGCACGGAGACGCGCAGGAGCAGCTCGCCGGGCCCGCTGCCCGGAGCGGCCTGCACGCTCGCCCGCAGGAGGGCCAGGCCGCGCAGCGAGCGCCCGTGCTCGTCCAGGGCCCGGTTCCAGGCGCCGCGCAGCGCCTGGAGCGCCACGCGCCACTCCGGGCCGTCCTCCGAGCGCAGCGGGCCCACCGCCTCGGTCGCCTGCTCGTAGGCCTCCTTGAGGAGCCGCTCGTGCTCCGAGCGCAGCGCCTCGCGCTGACCCAGCAGCTGGTGGATCGTGCCCGCCGCCCGGCGCAACCGCTCCCAGCGCGTCCGCCGCCCGCCGCGCGCGTCGCCCTCGAGCGCCAGCGCGGCGTCGCACATCTCGGGCACGGTCTGGACCGAGGCGGCCACGCTCTGGCTGGCCAGGACTTCGAGCGCCCCCGGCAGGAACGCCTCGAGGAGCTCCGTCTGCAGCCGATGGCCCTCGCGGGCCGACCGGCTGCGCTCCACGGTCACCCGCAGCGCCCACAGCCACGTGGTCTCCGCGATGCGCCGGCCGTCGGCCGGGGCGCCGGGCTCGCGCATCCAGGCGTCGGCGGCATGGGCCAGGCGACGCAGCTCCTGCACGTCCCAGGACTCCGTCCTGCGGGGGCCGCCGGAGCGGGCGCGGTAGCTGCGCATGAGGCCTGGGCAGAGGTCGCTGAGCAGCGCGTAGGTGTCGCGTCGGGCGGGGTCGGCATCGCGCCAGCGGCTCCACGCCTGCACCTTATGTTGGCGCGAGGCCGTGCCCCCCGGACCCGGGGCGGGGGGGGCCGCCGGGCCGACGGTCCGCGGCTCGACGACGGAGGGCGGCGCCGGCCGTCGCGGATCCGCGGGGCCGGCCGCCGCTGGCGCTGCGGGGGCCGCGACGACCGGGGCCGGCGGAGGCTCGGCGGCGATCACCGGCGAGGGAGCCGGCGCGGGCGCAGGGGCGGGTGCGGGCGCGCTGCCCGGGCCCTTGGGCGCGAGGGCCTCGGACAGGCTGGTCCACGACGGCACCTCAGGCTGAAGGCGGTGCAGCAGCGCCACGACCGCGCGCAACCAGGGGGTGTCGCCCGCGGCGCGCAGCCGCTCCGCCAGCCGCAGCTGAGGCTCCAGGCGGCCCTCGCGGAACACGCGCGAGCACTCGGCCAGGAGCGCGGCGTCGGGGACGCGGCAGGGCAGCTGATCGCCCCGGCCCGCGCGCTCCATGCGGTCGTGCACGTCGCCGTCGAAGGGGTCCGCCTCGAGGATGCGGGCCAACCAGACGAGCTCGGCCTCGAGGATCTGGGACCTCGCCGCCACGTCGGCGGCCCGCAGGAGCAGGTCGCGCCGTGCGGTCCACGCGGGCCCCGCGCCCGCGAGGTCGCCGCTCCGCCCCAGCAGGCCCGCCGCCCAGGCCCGGTCGAGCAGCCCGAGGGCCTCCCGGCCCTGGCCGACCTCCTCCAGGGCCTCCACCTCGAGGCCGAGCAGCCCGAGGTCGTCCGGGTGCGCGAGCCGCTCCTTGCGCACGAGCTCGAGGCCGCGTGCCGGGTCGCCCATCTTCACGTACCGCTCCCAGTTGCTGCGGACGCGAGCCGGATCGACGTAGGCCCGGCTCCGGAGGTCGGGAGCGATGCGCAGGGCCTCCCGCTCGAGGGCGGCGTCGCCGGGCGCCTCGGCCAGCGCGAGCCGCAGCTCCCGCCGGACGAGCGTGTCGCCGGCCCCACAGGTCTGGAGCAGCGCGGCCAGGCGGATCCGCTCGCGAGCCGGGAGGGCTGCCGTGGACAGGAACTCGAGCATCGGCACCGACTCCGCGCTCGGCAGGCCGTGCGCCGTCAGGAACTCGAGCGCGAAGCGCAGGGCGACTTCGGGCCGGCCGTCCACCACGAGGTCGCGGATGACGCCGAAGAGGTTCTTGCCCCGGTACCGCTGCAAGTTGACCGACTTGGTGATCCACAGCGGCCGGAACGCGCGGATGGCACCCTCGAGGTCGCCCCGGGTGGCCAGCAGCCGGGCGCACAGCGCCCGCGTCTCCGGCCGCTGCTGGGCGTCCAGCACGCGGCGGATCGCGTCGCGCACGTCCGCCGCGCGGCCGGACGACTCCAGCGCGTGCACGTGCGCGAGCAGGTGCTCCGGGGACCTCGCGGGATCGAGCGCGGGCAGCGTTGCGGCAGGCGCCTCGGGGGCGGTGCCGGGAGCCCGTGGCGTCGAGGGTGTCGGGGGTGAGGGGGGCGTGGGGGGGGACGGAGCGCCCGGCGCCGCCGTCCCGGCCTGCTGGAGCCGCTGGCGCAGCTGCTGGAGGCGCGCGGCCGTCGCCGGTCGCGCCGTCACCCGCTCCTTCAGCAGCCGCGCCGCGCCTTGGGCGTCGCCGTCCCGCAGCCGGGCCTCCGCCAGGGTCAGCCAGGTGGCCTCCATCAGGCTGCCGGTCGCGCCCGGGGGGACCGCCGCCAGCGCCTTCTCGGCCAGCGCGTGCTCCCGCAGGCTGGCGAGCACCTCGGCGAGCAGGGCCCGGGCGGGGTGGAACGCCGGGAACTCGAGCAGGTAGTCGTCGAGGAACGCCTTGGCCCTGGCCGGCCGGCCCTCGGACACCAGGGCCTTCACGACCGCCTCGAGCTCGTCGTGGGTGCGCTGTCGGGAGGGGTGGAGGTCGTGGGCGGCTCCCCCGGGCTCCGCCGGCGGGTGCCGCTCGCTCAGGAGGCCGCTCTCGACCGCCTCCACCGCCGCCTGCACGAACCCGGGCCGGCCGCTGCGTTCGGCCGAGCGCAGCAGCGTCGGGCCCGCGGGGAGCAGGCGGGGCCCCAGCCCGTCGGCGGGCAGCAACGCGATCACGTCCTGGTCGGCGCCGGCCTGGGCAGCGATGCCGACGCCGACGAGCAGCGCGCGCGTGTGGACGGGATCGACCTGCAGCAGGTCGTGCACGAGGGTGCCGGCGTCGCGCAGCAGGCGCCGGCCCACGGCGGCCACGATCTGGTTCCAGATCACGGCGCCGTCGCGCGCGCGGTGCTCCCGCACGGTTCGCAGCAGCCGCTGCGCCGTCTCGAACTCGCGCTGCCGCAGCCGGACGACCGCCTCTCGGTGCCGGGCCTCGAGGGCGTCGGGACCGGTGCCCTGTCCCACGAGGGCGTACTGGAAGCAGGCGTCCTCCAGCTGACCGCGCTCCAGGAGCTCGCGGGCGCGCTCGAACTGACGCCGCGTCTCGGCGCGCAGCACGTTGGATCCCTCGGGGATCTCCGTGGGCGTCGCCTGGGCCAGCAGGGCCGCCGCGGCCTCCTCCAGGGGCGGCAGGTGCCCGAACGGGTCGGCCCGGCGGTCCCGGTGCTTGAGCACGGCGAGCAGCAGATCCAGCTCCGGTGTGCGGGGCTCGAGCCCCTCGAGCCAGCGCAGCCCCTCGGCGGGCCGTCGCGCCGCCAGCGCCGCCCGCGCGCCCTGCTCGCGGGCCTCGCGCAGGCCGATCCCCGCCGCCTCGAGCTCGGCGTCGGTGGCCGCCCCTTCCAGCCAGCGGGCGAAGGTCTTCGCGGGGCTCGGCTCGGGCAGCCAGGCGCCGTCGAACGTGCCGTCGGGGAGCCGGAACAGCCCCAGCACCCGCAGCAGGACGGACGGAGCGGGGTTGCGGGCCACGACGCGCCTGGCCGTGTCTTGCGCGTCCTCCAGCATCCCCTGCGCGAGGCTGCGCTGGACGTCCTCCACGGTGGGCGGCGGCTCCAAACGGTCGCTGGCGAGCCGGGCGCGCTGCTCCTCGGGCCAGCGCTCCAGCGCCCGGCGGTAGGCGAGGAGGGCCAGCTTGGGCTGCTGGGCGGCTTCGAACGCGGCGCCGGCCTCGATCAACGCATCGGCGGAGCCCGTCTGCTCGGCCCAGCTGAGGTACAGGCGGCCACCCTCGACGGTGTCGCCGGAGGCGAGCGCGCGCTGGGCGAGGGCCAGGGTGTGCTCCGGCGTGCCGCTCGCCGGCGTCGGCGGGGGCGCGGGTGCCGGCGCGAGCTCCACGGGATCGGCCCGGCCCCCCTTGATGCGGCGGAGCCCCTCGGTGGCGCGCGGGTCGCCGCGGCGCCGGTTGAGCGTGGCGTTGTAGAGCCACTCCGCCACGCCGAGCTGTCCGAGGCGCTCGGCCTCCTGCGCGGCTTGGAGCACCGAGTCGGCCGTGCCCACCGTCTCGCCCCAGACGCGGAAGGCCCGGGCGGCCTCCGCGCTCCGACCCTCCAGCGCCAGGCCCTGAGCCCGCTGGAAGAGGGCCGCCGCCGACGGGGCCGGGGCCCCGCTCGCGGGCGGGGGCGCCGGGCGCGTCGTGGTCGCCGCGGGGGGAGGGGCGCCCGCGGCGGGCTCCAGGGCGAGCAGGCGCGCTGCCCCGGGCGGGGGACCGGAGGCGGGCCAATGCGCGCGCGCCTCCCGCTGTAGGTGGGCCAGCAGGGTTCCGGTGGAGGCAGCGAGCTCGATGGCGGCCGTCGGCGGCTCGGTGGCCGCGGGGAACCGGGCGGCCGCGTCGAGAAGCGTGCGGGCGCAGGCGTCGAGGCGTCCGAGGGCGGCCCAGGCGCGGGCCAGGACCGTCTCGATGGCGGCATCGCGCATGCCCTGGCTGCGGAATCGCTGGGCGCTGCGTTCGAGCCCCTCGACGTCGTGCAGGGCGGCGAGCCGGCTCAGGATCACCTGCTCCAGCCGGAGGTTCCCGGGCCAGCGCGTGGCGGCCTGCAGCATCTCGGCCAGGTCGTCCGGGGCCAGGCTGGCGGGGGGGCGGGCCGCCCACACGCTCACCCGTTCGTTGAACCCGGCCAGCTCGTCGAGCCGCTCGCGCAGCTCTTCCATCCCGGCGGGGCCCAGGAGATCGCGCAGACGGGCGTGGTCCGAAGCGCGCCGCAGCAGCACGAGCGACTTCCACAGGGCTCGGGACTTCTCGCCGCTGAGGTGGGCGAGCAGGAACTCGCCCCACACGGGGGCGACCGCATCCGGGGCGGCCGAGCGCAGGGCCTTGATGGCGGGACGGATCTCCTCGAGGGTCCCGGCGGCCTGAGCGGCGCGGACGAGGGCGTCCACGCGCTCCTCGTCCTCGGGCCTCTCCAGGGCCCGTGCGACCAGCTCCGACACCGAGGGACCCATGTGCTCCTCCGCGCTCCCTGCCGGCCGGCCGCGCGACCCGACGAGGGTCGCCGGCAGGGCCCAGCCCCCCGCCCCGGCGCGGGGAACGGGCGGTCCGGCAGCCTAGCCAGCGAGCGCAGCCGGATCAACGGGTCGCGGCGAATCCCGCCCGCCGCCCCTCTAGGCGTCCAGCGCCAAGTCCAGCAGGTTGGGGCAGGCGGGGGGCAGCTCGCCGGTTTCGACCGCGCGGCCCAGGACCTCGTGGAAGATCTCGTAGCTGCGGGCCGTGTCGACGTGGATGCCCGACGTGCGGCGGAGCTCGTCGGGATCCCCGTGGACGACGCGCGAGCGCACGTCGTAGAGGCGTCGCATCTCGTCGATGCGCACCCGCCGCGTGGGACGGGGGACGCCCAGGAACCGGACGGCCGCGAGGGGGAGCCGCATCGAGAGCAGATCCGTGTAGCGGCCGGGGTTCAGGAGCTGCTCGAGCGCGCCCCAGATGGCGGGCAGGGCGAACC
>CAZPOZ010000068.1:0-9840 GCA_964588235.1 uncultured Planctomycetales bacterium | reverse complement strand
GGGTCGGAGAGCACGTCCACGGTGATCTCGTCCTCGCCCAGCGCCATCAGGCGCTGGACCTCGTTCTCGAGCTCGCGCACGTTGCCCGGCCACTCGTAGGCCACCAGCGCCTCCATCACGCCCGGGCCCAGGCGCTGCGCGCGCCGGGTCTTCGGGGCGTGCAGGGTCATGAAGTGCTCGACCAGCGGGGGCACGTCCTCCTTGCGCTGGCGCAGCGCAGGCAGGCGGATCGTGAGCACCTTCAGCCGGTAGTAGAGGTCCTCGCGGAACTGCTCCGCGCGCACGAGGCGGTCGAGGTCCTTGTTGCTGGCCGAGACGATGCGCACGTCCACCTGGCGCACGCTCTTGCCGCCCACCGGGCGGATCTCGCCCTCCTGGAGCGCCCGCAGCAGCTTCTTCTGCATGTCCGGGCTCATGTCGCCGACCTCGTCGAGGAACAGCGTGCCGTGGTCGGCCAGCTCGAACAGGCCCTTCTTGTCGCGGTCGGCGCCGGTGAACGAGCCGCGCACGTGGCCGAACAGCTCGCTCTCGAGCAGCGTGTCGGTCAGCGCCGCGCAGTTCTCGCTCAGGAACGGCCGCTTGGCGCGCGGCCCCTTGCCGTGGATGGCGCGCGCGATCAGCTCCTTGCCCGTGCCCGACTCGCCCGCGATCAGCACGGGCTCCTCCGTCTGGACGATCTTGTCGAGCAGGCGCAGCACCTCGCGCATCGCCGGGCTGCGGCCGATGATCTGCGGGTAGGAGCCCTCGGGCTGCCCGGCGCTGCGCAGGCGGTCGCGCACCTCCACCAGCTCGCGCTCCTGGGTCTCCACGCGCATCGCGAGGCGGCGGTTGAGCTCCTCGACCTCCTTCAGGTGGCGCTCGTTCTCGTCGAAGAGCCGGGCGCGGTCGATGGCCGCCGCGGCCAGGTCGGCCAGCGACTGGAGCGTGGCCAGCTCGGCCTCGGCGAACGCGCCCTTCTGCAGCCGGTTGTCGAGGTAGAGGGCTCCCAGGGTCGTGCCCCGCTGCTTGAAGGGCAGCACCATCACGCTGCGGGCGCGGATGGCGTTGAGCGAGAGGTTGTCGGCGAAGCGCACGTCCTCGACGGCGTTGGCGGTGAGGATCGGCTCGCCCGTCTCGACCACCTTGCGCACGAGCGACTGGCTGAAGGCGACCTCGGGGGAGGCCACGTCCTGCTGGTCGAAGTTGCGCGCCACGCGGGCCTCGGGGCGGCCGGCCGCCGCGTCGAGCACCAGGAAGCCGCGTTCGGCGCCGGAGACCTCGACCAGGTGGTCCACGATGATCTCGAGCAGCCGGTCCAGGTGCAGCTCGGTGTTCAGCGCGCGCACGACGCGCTGCAGCCGGAGCAGCCGGTCGGAGCCCTCGGGGCGGGCCTCGGGCACCAGCGTGTCGCGGCCGACCTCGGCGTCGGGGGGCGGCGCCTTCTCGAACCACAGGCGCGCCTCGCCCAGGCCGATCTGGTCCCCCGGCTTGAGGGCGGCGCGCTCCACGAGGTGTCCGTTGAGCCGGGTGCCGTTCTGGCTGCCCAGGTCGATGAGCACGTGCTGCTGGCCGTGCCGTTCGATCCGGCAGTGGCGCCGGGAGGCCTTCAGGTCGAGCACGGCCACGTCGTTCTCGTGCGAGCGGCCGACGGAGATCTCGTCCTTGTCCAGGTCCAGGACCGTCCGGCGCAGGTTCTCGTCGAGGATGAGGCGCGGCACGCGGGCTCCCCCGCCGGCCCGGGGGGCCGCGGGGCGGGCATCCTACGCCCGGGGGGCTGCCCACCCCACCCCCCGCCCGACCCGTCCGGCGGGACCCGGCGGGGGGCGGGTGGAGCACGAGGCCACCGAGGCAGGGGTGCGGCCCTCGAGCGGTGGGTACGGGGTCCGTTGGCGATCCTGACGCCGAGCTGGGGCGCACCGACGCGCTGGAGGGGAGCTCTGTGGGGCGCCCCGCAAGCGGGGCGCCGTGGAAGGCCCGCAGCGGCGAGGCCGCCCCCGCCGCCGCTTGCGGCGGCGCTGGCACGCGCCGGCCTACGCGACGAGCGGCTGCGGGCCTGAGCGCCCCCAGCCCAGCGCGCCGCACGTGCCTCGCATCGACCAACTTGGTGGCGTTGCCGTTCAGCGCTCGTGGCCGCCGGGGACCAGCAGCGCGACCAGCCGCTCGTAGTCCTCGCGGGTGTCGATGCCGAAGCCGGGCCGGGAGGCCGTCAGCACGCGGATGCGCCAGCCCTGCTCCAGGGCGCGCAGCTGCTCCAGGCGCTCGGCCACCTCGCGCGGGCTGGGCGGGAGCGCCGCGAAGTCGAGCAGGCGCTGGCGGCGGAAGGCGTAGACGCCGACGTGGTGCAGCACCTCCGCGCGTCGTCGCTCGGCCGGCGGCGGCACGCTGCGCCGGAAGTCGACCGCGAGCCCGTCGGGCCCCCGGAGCGCCTTGACCACCTGCGGGGGGACCATGTCGGCCTCGCGGGCGAAGGGCGTGGCCAGCGTGGCCAGGTCGGCCGCGTCGCCCGCCACCGCCTCGGCCAGGCGCCCGAGGTCGGCCGGCTCGATCAACGGCTCGTCCCCCTGCAGGTTGACCACGACGGGCTCGGAGAGGCGGGCGGCGGCCTCGGCGCAGCGGTCGGTGCCGCTCACGTGCTCGGCCCGCGTGCGCAGCACCTCGCCCCCGTAGGAGCGCACGGCGGCCTCCACGCGGGCGTCATCCGTCAGGACGAGCACGCGCGGGTGGCCGGGGGCGGCGAGCGCGCGCTCGTGCGTGTGCTGCACGAGGTACTTCCCGGTCTCCCGCAGCAGCATCTTGCCCGGCAGGCGCGTGCTGCCGTAGCGGGCGGGGATCAGGATGGCGTAGCCGTGGGCCATGCGCGGGCGATTCTTGGCCCGCGTCCGTCCGCCGCCGCCTGAAAACCCGCCGGCCGGGGGCCGGCGCCCGCGCGGCCCCGCCCGCGCCGAGCCGGTCAGCGCCCCAGGCCCCAGTCGTCGCCCGCGGGCCGGGGCTGCGGCTCGGGACCGAGGATCTCGGCGGCCTCCTCCTCGGTCAGCACGCGGGACTCGCCGCGGCGACGGGGCATCCCCTTGGGGACCGCCGTCTGCCCGCCCGCCGTCAGCACGTTGAGCGTGGGCGAGCGGTTGCGCAGCGCCGCGATGGCCTGCTTGGCCTCCGAGTAGACGCGCGGCACGCTGCGCGTGGCCGCGCTCGCCCCCTGCCCCCGCATCGAGAGCACGGTGCGGCTCTCCCCGTCCACCTCGACCGTCACGCGGCCGCGCGCGTCGCGGTCGGAGAAGCGGGTGGCGGCGCTGCCGGTGGGCAGGGCGACCTCGTAGAAACCGATCTGCCGCAGCCCCTGGACCAGGGCGCGGATCTCCTCGGCCTTCAGCACGGCCACCTGGGCGCCGTCGGCGTCGCGCGTGGACGCCTTGCCCTGCTCGCGCGCGACCGCCGTCGGGTGGTCGGGGCTCACGAGCACGAGCTTGAGGTCGGGCGGCGCGGAGCGCAGCGGCCGGCGGCCGAAGCGCGGGTTCTCGACCTGCTCACGCTCGACGGCCAGCGCCTCCCAGGTGATGCGCACGCCCCGCTCGGGCAGCGGGTCGGCGGGCCGGGCGCGCTCCCGGGGCGCCGGGCCCTCGGGTCGCCCCTCGGCGGCGGCCTCGGGCGCTCCGGGGTCGTCCTCCTCCACGGCGGGACGGCGGGGACGCACGGGGCCCAGCCCGAAGTCGAAGGCGCCCCGCTCGGCCTCGCCGGGCCGTTCTCCCTCGACGGAGGCCCGCCGGGCCTCGCGGGCTCGCGCCGCGAGCGCGCGCTCCTTCAGGGGTCCCGCCGTGGGGTCCAACGCCGGCGCGGGGGTGGGCTTCTCGTCGGTCGTGCTCGCGCAGCCGCCGCCCAGGAGCAGGGCGAGCAGCCCGCTGCCGAGCAGGAAGGAGGTCGAACGGGGGCCGGGCGACAGGCGCATGATCCGCCCCTCCCGCGGGGCGGAACCCACCGTGCCGGGAGCGGCGGGGTCGGTCAAGCCCCGGCACGGCGCTTGACCCCCCCTGCGCAGCAACCTAGCCTCTTGTGCGGCAAGGAGTTGTGACGATCCCATGACCAGCCCCCCGTGCGTGCGCTCCGGCCTCCTCGCCCTGCTGGCCGCGTTGCTGCTCGGGCAGGGCCTGACGGCGCGGGCCGAGCCCCCGGCCGCGCCGCCGCCCGCCCCTCTGCCCGAGCACCTGGTGGCCCGGATCTACGACGCGCAGGGCGGGGTGGTGGCGGAGATGACGGCCGAGGGCCTCGCGCTGGCGCTGGCGCAGGCCTACGTGAAGGACCTGGCGGAGGTGACCTCGGCGGCCCTGACGATCCTGCGGGAGCTGATCGAAGGCCAGCTGGTCGAGCAGGAGGCGCGGCGCCTCTCCCTGGTCGTCAGCGCGGGCGACGTGGCCGACGAGGAGCGGCGCCTGGACACGCGCCTGAGGCTGGCCGCCGGGGGCCAGAGCAACCTGGCCGAGCTGCGGCGCGGCAAGGGCATGAGCGCGGAGGACTTCCGCGGCTGGCTGCGCGTGGAGCTGCTCAAGGCGGCCGTGGCGGGACACCCCTCCTGGCTCGGCAAGCTGCCCGACAACGAGAAGCAGCGCATGAGCCAGATCTCGGTCGTGGTCGTCGAGCTGCACAAGCGCGCACAGCTGGTCTGGCGCGTGCCCAACGGGCTGGGGTCGCCGGTCGTGCCCGCCCCCGCGGGCGCCTCCGACGGCGCCCTCGTGCTGGTCAACGGCGTGGCGATCACCTGGGCCGAGTTCGGCCGTGCCCTGCTGCGCCGCCTCCCCGAGGACGAGATCAAGGACGTGCTCGAGCGCGAGGCCGCCACGCAGGCGCTCAAGTCGGAGAACGTGCACCTGGACGACGCCGGGATGCAGGCCGAGCTCGAGTACCGCGGCCAGCTGTGGCTCGCCCAGCGCTCGCTCATGGGCGACGACCGCTGGCGCACCCTGCCCTTCGAGCAGTACCTCGAGGGCGTGCTGAAGATGGACCGCAGGTCCCTGGCGGAGAGCCGCTACCACCGCTCGTTCTACGGACTGGTGCGGCGCCTGCGCGAGCAGGTGACCGAGGCCGAGGTGCTGGCCGAGTTCGAGCGCAAGCAGGACACGCACTACGGCCCCGCGGTGGTCGTCCACGGGCTCCAGGTGTCGTTCGTGCGCAAGACGAACGTCTTCGGCGGCGGGGGCGGCCGCGAGAAGCGCGACGCCCTGCTGATCGTGCAGGAGGCGCTGCGCGAGTCGGCCGCCGGCCGGCCGTTCTCGGACGTGGTGCGCAACCTCGTGGGCCGCTACCGCGACCCCCGCAACCCCTCGCTGCCCGACCCGACCGTGCGCGAGGGCCGTCGGCGCCTGTTCAACGTCTCGGCCGACAAGATCCTCTACGACGCGGCCCTGCTGCTGCACGACGGCGAGACCAGCGGCGTGGTCGAGACGCTGAGCGAGCTGTACGTCATGCGCCGCGAGTCCCTCGAGCCGGCGCGGCCGCTCGCCGACGTGCGCGACGTCGTGCGGGAGGCGCTGGCCGGAGGGCGGGCCCGCGCGCGGCTCGAGGAGATCGTGCAGGACCCCCGTCGCGTGCAGATCCGTTGGCCGCTGCGCGCGCGTGACTGACCCCGGGCGCCGCCGCGCGGGGCCTCCCGGCGCGGCGGGGCGCGCCCTGCCGCGGGCGCTGGCCGTCGCCCTGCTCGTCGCGCTCGTGGCGGCCCTGGCGCTGGCGGCCGGCCGGCTGCTGCCGCTCGCCGAGGCCCTGCGCGCGCTGCGCGGGCTGCTCGAGGGCCTGGGGCCCCTGGCGCCGCTGCTGTTCGTGCTGGTGTTCGCCGTGGCCACCCTGCTGCTGCTGCCCGGCTCGCCGCTCTCGGTCACGGCGGGCGCGGTGTTCGGGCTGGGCCTGGGCGCCGTCAGCGCGTTCGCCGGGGCGGTGCTCGCCTCCACGGCGGCGCTGCTGCTGGCGCGCGGCCTGCTGCGCCCCCGCGTGGAGCGCTGGATCGGCGCTCACCCGCGCCTGCGGGCCGTGGACGAGCTGCTCGCGCGCCGGGGCCCGCTGGTGGCGTGCCTGCTGCGGCTCACGCCCGCGCTGCCCTTCGGCCTGCTCAGCTACGCGCTGGGGCTCACGCGCCTGTCCGTGCGCGGCTCGCTGCTCTCCTGCCTGGCGATGATCCCCGGCACGCTGCTCTACGTGGGGGCGGGCGCGGCCGCGGGCGAGGCCGTGGCGGGCGCTCCACGCGGTGCGTGGGCGCTGGTCCTGCCCCTGCTGGGCGTCGGGGCGGCCCTGGGCGTGAGCGTGGCGCTCGGGCGCGTGGCGGCGCGGGCGCTGCCCCCGCCGGGCGCGCCCCCCCCCGATCAGGGGCGGGAGGGGGAACGCGAGGAGACCCAGCCCTCCTCGTAGGCGAAGAGCGCCGCCGGCAGGCCCTGCTCGGCGACGGCGTCGCGCGCGGCGGCCGCGTCGCCGGCCTCCATCGCGCGTCGGGCGGCGGCGCGGGCCGCCAGGGCGCGCTCGAGCGCGGGGCCCTCCAGGCCCTCGCGGCCGGCGAGCCAGCGGAACCAGGCCTCGGCCCAGGCCTCGCGCGTCACGCCGCGGCTGCTGCCCTGGCGGAACTGCTCGGTGGCGAACCCGGCCACGGCCTGCTGGAACCCGGCCGGATCGCGCCCCTGCTGCGCCAGCACCTCGGGGGGCAGGCCGATCCAGGAGCCGGCCGAGCGCTTGAGGTTCTCGTGGGCCAGCAGCAGGGCCTGCAGGCTGCGGGACTCGTCGCCCAGGACGCCGATCCACAGCGCCTCGGCGGAGACCCCCTCGGCCCGCCCGGCGGCGGCGACGGCCTCCTCGCGCACCTCGGCGTCGCGGTCCTGGAGCCAGCGGGCGAGGGCGGCGGGCACGCCGGGATCCTTGCCGTCCACGAGCGCGCCCAGGGCCGCGCGCCGCTCGGCGCCGTTGCCCTCGCCGTCGAGCACCTGCCACACGCGCGCGCGGTTGGCGGGCAGCCAGGCCGGGTGGCGCTGGATCATCGACAGGGCCTTGATCCGCAGCGCGCGGACGAACTCGGGCGAGCCCGAGGCGTCGAGCGCGCGCGCCACGATGCCGGCGACGCGCTCGGGGGGCAGCGACTCGGGGCAGACGGCCGCCTGTCCCAGGGTGGGCACGCCGACGGTGAGCTGCTCCAGGTGCTCGAGGGTGCGCAGCCGCACCTGCACGTCGGGGTCGGCGTCGGCCAGGGCCGCCACGCGCTCGACGCTGCCGCAGTCCTTGAACGTGACCATGGCCTCGGAAGCGGCGATCAGCGTCAGCGAGGCGTTGGACTTCCCGGCCCCCTCGGCCGCCGCGCGGTCGAGCAGGGGACGGATGGCCTCCTGCGAGCCGGCCAGCTGCAGCGCCAGGGCCAGCCGCACGGCCTCCATGCGCTGCTCGGCCTTCGGGTCGCGCAGCCAGGCGAGCACGGTCTCCTCCACGCGGAAGCTGGGGTCGGGGACGACCTGCGTCTTGAAGTAGCCCTCGCGGGCCAGGCGCTTGAGCACGACGGCGCGCGTCATCAGGTCGCCGGTGCGCAGGATCGCCTCCACCTGGGTGAGGCGCTGGCGCTGCAGCAGCAGGTCCACGCAGCTCCAGCGCACCTGCCAGGGTCGGTCGCCGTCGCGCACGGCCTGCTCGAGGGCGACGTCCACCTTCGGGTCGGTGCTCGAGC
Source organism: uncultured Planctomycetales bacterium (assembly GCA_964588235.1). GTDB lineage: Bacteria > Planctomycetota > PLA2 > PLA2 > JAEUHO01 > CAZPOZ01. The sequence goes on along the minus strand of CAZPOZ010000068.1, from coordinate 2,183 downwards.
GCAGGCGCGCGCGCATGTCGGTCAGGGTCGCGTCGTCGGTCGAGGAGAGCGCGTTGATCGCGAGCTTCATCTCGATGGACGGCCAGGCGAAGGCGTAGAAGGCGCCGGCCGCCAGCAGCAGCACCGCGCCGATCCAGAGGTAGCGGCGCAGGGGACGGGACGGGGGAGTCGGGGCGGGCTCGCTCACTCGGGGCCTCCGGACGGCGGGCCCTTAGAAGTACCCGCCCGGCGCCGCGCTGCACGGTGCATGCCGGCCCGCGAGGCCGCGCGCGGCGCGGGGCCGGCCCGGGTAGTGTCCTGACTTCGCCCTCTGGACGCTGGACTGGGGCACACCGGGGCGCTGGATGGCCCTCCTCCTGGGCGCCCCGCCAGCGGGGCCCCGTGGAAGGCCCGCAGCGGCGAGGCCGCCCCCGCCGCCGCTTGCGGCGGCGCTGGCACGCGCCGGCCTACGCAACGAGCCGATGCGGGCCTGAGCGCCCTTGAGCCCAGCGCGCCGCTCGCGCGCAGGGGAGCCAGCTTGGGACACCACCCCCGCCCGGCGGACCCGCGGAGGCGCGAGCGGGCGGTGGTAGCGTGCGCAGGCGCACGCATGGACCCCGCCCTCCCCCCGGCCGACGCCCCCGTGCCGGTGGCCCGCACGGAGCGGCTGGTCCTGGGGCCCGAGGCCGCCGGCAAGCGCCTGGACCGGGCGCTGGCCGACCGTTTCCCCGCCGAGAGCCGCAACGTCGTCCAGCGCTGGCTGGAGGAGGGTCGCGTGCGCGTCGCTGGCGCGCGCCTGCCGGCCAGCGCCCGGCTCGCCGGCGGCGAGGCCGTCGAGGTGGACCTGCCCCCCCCCCGGCCCACGCACCTGGTGCCGGCCGACATCCCCCTCTCGGTGCTGTTCGAGGACGAGCACCTGGTGGTGATCGACAAGCCCTCGGGCCTGACCGTCCACCCGGGCGCCGGCCGCCACGACGACACGCTGGCCAACGCGCTGGTCCACCGCTTCCGCGCCCTGCCCGAGGAGCTGGGCAGCGATCGGCCGGGCATCGTGCACCGGCTCGACAAGGACACGTCGGGGCTGCTGGTCGTCGCGCGCAGCGACGCCGTGCAGCGCGCGCTCTCGAGCGCGTTCGCGGAGCGCCGCGTGACGAAGGAGTACGTGGCCGTCGTCCACGGCGTGCCCCGCCGCGACGCGCTCGAGGTCGACCTGCCGATCGGGCGCTGCGAGGCGCAGCGCACGAAGATGCGCGTGGACGTGGAGGGCGGGCGCGCGGCCACGACGCGCTTCGAGGTCCGGCGCCGGCTGCCCCGCAACGCCGTGCTGCGCTGCTTCCCGGTGACGGGGCGCACGCACCAGATCCGCGTGCACCTGATGGCCGTGCAGCACCCCGTGGTGGGCGACCGCGTCTACGGCCCACGGTCCTGGCCCCACGCGGCGCTGGCGCCGCGGCTGCTGCTGCACGCGGCGCGCCTCTCCTTCACGCACCCCGTGACCGGCGCAGCCCTCTCGTTCGAGGCCCCGCTGCCCGCCGAGCTCCTCGCGGCGATCGAGGCGCTGGCCGGCCTGCCCCCGCTCCGGCGCGGGCGCTGAGGAGGCGGGCGGTGAGGGCGACGGCGGTGGAGGCTCCCGCATCGACATGAGCAGCCCCTTTGAGGAGCTGGCCGCCCGGCTGCGGGCCCTCGACACGCGCGGCATCGAGCTCGACGGCGAGCTCGAGAAGGTGGGCCTCCTCCTCCCCGTCGATCCTGAGATGGCCGTCGTGCGCTGCCGTCGGGCCCTGGAGATGCTCGTGCGCGGCGTCTCGCGCCTTCACGGAGGCGAGCCCGGCACGCGCCCGCTCGACCACGTCGTGTCGGACCTGGTCCACCGTCGACTCCTGCCCCGCGCCATCGCGGCCCACGCCGACGCGCTGCGCAGCCTGGCCAATCCCGCGGCTCACGACGCCTCCGTCACGTCGGAGGGCGTCGAGGTCTGCGTTCTCAGCCTCGCGGCCACCGTCCGCTGGCTGATCTCGCACCTGGAGGATCAGGGTCGCCGCTGCCCGCGCTTCCAGGTCGTGCAGGGCTGGGACTTCGCACCGGAGGAGCTGCGCCTCGAGGAGCTGTTCGCCATCGACGAGGTCGCCTACGGTCCCCTGGAGGCCCATGCGCAGAGCACGGCCGAGCGGAGCCGCGCCTGGTTCGCCCGCAATCCCGGCATC
>CAZPOZ010000067.1:0-9929 GCA_964588235.1 uncultured Planctomycetales bacterium | reverse complement strand
TACACCAGGCAGCAGCCCGGGCAGTTCATGGGCTTGACCGCGTAGGAGCGCTCGTCCACCTCGAGGAAGTACATGGCGTCCTTGAAGTGCTCCCAGTGCCCGGAGCGCTTCCACAGCTCGTCGGAGAGCACCATGGGCGTGCCCACCTCGCCGTAGCCGCGGGCACGCAGCTGCTCGCGCAGCAGCTCCTGCAGCGTGTTCCAGAGCACCATGCCCTTGGGGTGGAAGAACACGGCCCCCGGGGCCTCCGGGTGGAACGAGAACAGGTCCATCTCGCGGCCGATGCGCCGGTGGTCGCGCAGGCGGGCCTGCTCGAGACGCTCCAGGTGCGCGTCGAGCTCGGCCTGGCTGAAGAAGGCCGTGCCGTGCACGCGCTGCATCGGCAGCCCCTTGGCGTCGCCCCGCCAGTAGGCGCCCGAGACCGAGAGCAGCTTCACGGCGCCGAGCCAGCCGCTGTCGGGCACGTGCGGGCCCTCGCACATGTCGGTGAACGGTCCCGAGTCGTAGAAGGTGATCACCTCCTCCGGGATCTCGTCCACGTGCGGCTGCTTGAGCAGGTAGCCCGCCTCGGCCAGCCGGCGCTTGGCGCCCTCCCGGTCGGTCTCCCGCCGCGCGAAGGGCCGGCGCTCGGCCGCCAGGGCCCGCATGCGCTCCTCGATGCGCGGCAGGTCGCTCTCCTGCAGCGGGGCCGGCGTGCGGAAGTCGTAGTAGAAGCCGTCGTCGGTGGCCGGGCCGAAGCCCAGGTCCGTGCCGGGGAACAGCTCGGTCACGGCCATCGCCAGCAGGTGCGCGGCGCTGTGGCGCAGGACGGCCAGGGCCTCGCGGTCGCGGGCGGTGAGGATGCGCAGGCTGGCGTCGGCCTGGAGCGGGCGGTCGATCTCCACCACGGTCCCGTCCACCACGCCGGCCACGGCGGCCTTGGCGAGCCCGGGGCCGATCCCGGCGGCCACCTGGCGCACCGTGGTCCCGGCGGCGACCTCGCGGACGGAGCCGTCGGGGAGGCGCACCTTCACCTGGGACGACATGGGAGCTCCTCTCGGGGTCGCCCGCCCGCACGGGGCGGCGCCGCAGAGGCTACGGCTGCCCCGCAGCGCCTGCCTCCTTTTCGTGCGCGGCGCCCGCAGGCAGCTGCCGCGCTCCGAGCCTCTGGCCGCCCCGCCGCTCAGCGCCGCGGCGGGTGCAGCGGCTCGGGCCGGGTCTGGCTGCGGAGGATGCCGTCCTTGAGCCGGTCCACGAGGGGCCGCCAGGAGGCCTCCCGGGCCACCAGGGCGTCCAGGGCCGGCTCCGCGGGCAGGCCGATCTCGACGATCGCGCGGGGGATGGCCTCGTCGGCGCCCACGGCCGGCGCCCGCGGCAGCGCCGTCACCGTGACCGGGGCCGGGTAGCGCCCCACGGCCACCAGCGCCGTCAGCCGCGCGGCCCGCGTGCGGGCCTCCGCCAGGGTCGGCCCGCGCACGGGGAAGGCGACCACGGAACCCGTCACGCCCGGGAGCCGCGCGCCCAAGGTGGCCTCCCCGTCCACGACCAGCCACAGGCGCAACCCCGCGTGGCGGGCCAGGAACTCGCGGAACTCGGCCTGCCGCGGCTCCGGCGTGGTGATGAACAGGGAGGGCGTCCCGTTCTCCGGGTCGTCGCGCGGCTCGATCAGCAGGTCGGTCTCGGTGAACGGGGCGCTGCCTCCGGCGCTCAACGGCACCGGGCCCAGGCCGTAGGCGGCCTCCTCGGCGGAGGGGGGCGCGAGCCGCAGCAGGGGGTCGGCGGGCTCGTAGGCCGCCCCCCCCGCGCCTGCGGCCTCGAAGCGGCGCAGCTCCTCCTTCAACCAGGCCTCGTACGCAGCACGGTCGCCGGGGAACGGCGAGACGGGCCGCTCGGGCGTGGTCGTGAACGGGGGCGGGACCTCGGCCCGCAACTCCACGCCGCCCGGCCTGGACAGGGCCGCCACCAGCCGGCGCTCCTCGGCCTCGGCGTCGCCGACGCCGGCGGGCGGGACCACCACGACCTCCATGCGGTCGCCGTCCACCCGCATCTGGGGAGCGGCCCGGCCGAGCAGCCGGATGCGGGCGCTGAGCACCCGCGCGCTGCGCGAGACGACCTGCGCGCGCGCGTCCGGGTCGCTGGGCAGCGCGCCCGCCTCGAGCTGCACGCGCAGCGTGAGCGCGAGGCGGCCGCCCCGAGCGTCCTCGAGCATGCGGATCAGGCGGGGGAGGACCTCGGCGGGGTTCTCGCGGCCGTAGCGGCCGACCTCGCGGACGGCCTCCTCGCGACGGACCTCGTCGGCGTCGGTCAGACGCGTGAGCCAGTGCTCGAGCGGCAGCCGCCGCTCGCCGCAGCCGGCCAGCCCCCAGGGCAGCAGGAAGGCGGGCAGCAGCAGCACGGGCAGCAGACGGAGGGGGCGCGGGGGGCTCATGCGAGGTACTCGATGGAACGGATGCTCGCGCCGCCCAGCTGGCGGGCGTCCACGGGCGCCGGGGCGCCCGTGAGCAGATCCTGCGCCGCGGCGGTCTTGGGGAACGCGATCACCTCGGCGATCGTGCTCTCCCCGAGCAGCAGCATGACCAGACGGTCCAGCCCGAGGGCGATGCCGCCGTGCGGCGGCGTCCCGTAGCGCAGGGCGTCCACGAACCACCCGAAGCGCCGCTGGATCGTGGCCTCGTCCAGGCCCAGCAGGGCGAACATCGCCTGCTGGACGTGGCTCTGGTGGATGCGGATGCTCCCGCCGCCCAGCTCCACGCCGTCGAGCACGAGGTCGTACGCGCGCGCGCACACGCCCGTGACGCGGGCCACGTCGGCCGACGCCGCGCCCGCCCGGGCCGCCTCGAGGATCACGGGCAGGTCGGCGAGGCGCGGGCTGGTGAACGGGTGGTGGAGCGCGGCGAAGCGCCGCTCCTCCGGGTCCCACTCCAGCAGGGGGAAGTCGGTCACCCACAGCAGCGCCGAGCGGTCCTTCGCCACCAGGCCCAGGGCCTCGCCGAGCCTGAGGCGCAGGGCCCCGAGGACCTTCGAGGTCAGCGACGTCGGGCCCGCGGCCACGAGCAGCAGGTCGCCTTCGCCCGCGCCGGCGGCCTCGAGGAAGCGGGCCCCCGCCGGCCCCGCCAGCGCCTTCGCCAGCGGCCCGCTCGGGGCCGCGCCGGCCTTGACCCAGCCGAGCCCGGGCGCCCCCAGCGCCTTGGCCTCGGCCTCGAAGCCGTCGATCACCCGGCGCGGGAGCGCGGCCCCCCCCGGCCCCACCAGCGCCCGCACCTGGCCCCCGGCCGCCAGCGCGGCGGCGAAGGGCGCGAAGGACAGCCCGCGCGCCGCCTCGGAGGCGTCGCGCAGCTCGAGCGGGTTGCGCAGGTCGGGCTTGTCGCTCCCGTAGCGCGCGAGCGCCTCCGCGTAGGTCATCCGCGGGAAGGGCCGGGGCACCACGTGCCCGCGGTGCTCGGCCAGCAGCTCCGCGACCACCGGCTCGATCACGTCCTGGACGTCCGCCTCCCCCACGAAGGAGGCCTCGACGTCCACCTGCGTGAACTCGGGCTGGCGATCGGCGCGCGAGTCCTCGTCGCGGAAGCAGCGGGCGATCTGGTAGTAGCGGTCCTGCCCGCCGACCATCAGCAGCTGCTTGAACAGCTGGGGCGACTGCGGCAGGGCGTACCAGGACCCGGGGTGCAGGCGGCTGGGGACGAGGTAGTCGCGCGCGCCCTCGGGGGTCGAGCGGTACAGGATCGGCGTCTCCACCTCGAGGAAGCCCTGCGCCTCCAGGTGCCGGCGGAACGCGCTGGCGATCCGCGCCCGCGCCGCCAGCGCGCGCGTGAGACGCGGCCGGCGCAGGTCCACGTAGCGGTGGCGCCAGCGCACCTCCACCCCCGCCTCCGTTCGCTCGTCGGGGTGGAAGGGCGGCGTCTGCGCCTCGGAGAGCACCTCCAGCCGCCGGGCCTCGACCTCGACGGCGCCCGTGGGGAGGTTCGCGTTGCGGGCGTTCTCCGGCCGGGAGGCCACCACGCCGGCCACGCGCAGCACCCACTCCGGGCGCACGCGCGCCGCCTGCTCGAGCAGGGCCGGGTCGGCGTCGCCGCGGAAGGTGACCTGGGTCAGGCCGTAGCGATCGCGCAGGTCCACGAAGGCCACGCCTCCCTGGGTGCGCACGGACTGCACCCAGCCGCACAGGGTGACCTCCTGCCCCACGTGGCCGAGCCTGAGCTCGCCCAACGTGTGCGTCCTCAGCGTGGTTCGCATGCCGTCCTCGTCCGCAGGTGGATCATCGGGAGGGAAGCCGCCAGCGTACCGCCGCCGCCCGGCCGCGCCCCCCGCAGGCGGTGTCCCGGCTTGCTGCCCCTGCGCGCGAGCGGCGCGCTGGGCTCCAGGGCGCTCAGGCCCGCATCGGCTCGTCACGTGGGCCGGCGCGTGCCAGCGCCGCCGCAAGCGGCGGCGGGGGCGGCCTCGCCGCTGCGGGCCTTCCGCCTCCCATCCAGCGCCCCGGCGTGCCTCCGTCCGACCCCCAGAGGTCCCGTCGGACACGTCGCCCCCGCGCGCGACCGGTTCGCCCACCGTGGCCGCGCCCCGCGGCCGCCGGCAGGGGCCCGCCGCGTCCGGAACGGGGTCGCGCGGCCGTGAGGGCCTATCCTCGGGTCCCCCACCCGGAGCCTCCTGCATGCCTTTCGAGACCACCCTCGTCCTGGTCAAGCCCGACGGCGTCGAGCGCGGGCTCGTCGGCCGCATCCTGGCCCGCTTCGAGGAGCGGGGCCTGGAGTTGGCCGGCCTCAAGATGCTCGTGGCCTCTGCGGACCTGCTCGCCAAGCACTACGCCGACCACGTGTCCAAGCCCTTCTACCCGGGCCTGGTGCAGTTCATGGGCAGCGGCCCGGTGGTCGCCGTGGCCCTGCGCGGCCACAAGGCCATCGAGGTCGTGCGCCGCATGATGGGCGACACGAAGAGCTTCGAGGCCCCCCCGGGCACGATCCGCGGCGACTTCGGCCTCTCACGCTCCTTCAACCTGATCCACGGCTCCGACTCGGCCGCCAGCGCCGCCAAGGAGCTCGCCCTGTGGTTCACGCCCGCCGAGCTGCTCAGGCACAGCCCCTCGCGCACGAACCACGTGATCGACCGCCGCGAAGAGGGGTAGCCCGGCGCCCTCGGGCCGGTGGCCGTCCTCCACCACGACCTGCTCGCCCTGCTGGCCGGGGAGATCGCCTCCACGCAAGCCGGCGCCCGCGTGCGGGCGGCCCATCAGGACGGCGAGCACGGCTTCCGGCTGGCGTTGGAGGGGACGCAGGGCCGGCGCGACCTGACCCTGGATCTGAGCCCGGACGACCCCGGCCCCTGCCTCGGCGACGCACGCCCCGCGCCGGGCGCCCCCACCCCCTTGGCCCAGGCGCTGCGCAACGCGCTGGAAGGGGCCCGGCTCGAGGGCGCGCGCGCCGTGCCGGGCGAGCGGGCCCTCGCGCTCACCTTCTCGCTCGCCGGCCTCCCGCGCACCCTCTGGCTCGAGGCCTTCGGGCGGCAGGCCAACCTCTACCTGCTCGACGAGCACGGCGTGGTGCTGCTCACGCCGCGGGGCGAGGTCGCCGCGTCGCGGGGGGCGCCCGTGGGCGCGCGTTTCGTCCCCGCGCCGCCCCGCGCGGCGCAGGCGGGCCCCGATCCGCGCCGTCCGGGGGAGGGCGCCTCGGCCGCCTTCGAACGCCTGCGGGGCGAGGCCCGCCGCGCCCGCGAGCTCGAGGCGCGTCGGCGCGAGGCGACGCGGCGCCTGGCGCAGGCGCTGGGGAAGGCGCAGGGGACGGTGGAGATCCTCGAGCGCATGGAGCGGCGGGGCGACGAGGCGCCCGCGCTCCGGCGGCGGGGCGAGCTGCTGCGCGCCTCGTTCCACCTGCTGGCCGAGGGGCTCGAGCGCGTCACCGTGCCCGACTACGGCACCGACCCGCCCTCCCCCGTGGAGCTGGCGCTGGACCCCTCCCGGCCGCCGGGCGAGCAGGTGGGCGACTGCTTCCGCGAGGCGGAGAAGGCCGAACGGGCCCAGGCCGAGGCGCGGTCGAGGCTCCCCGGCGCGCGGGCCGCGGTGGAGCGCCTGAGCGCCGCGCTCCACGGGGTCGGCGAGGCCGCCGACCCGACGGCGCTCGAGGCCCTGTGCGCCGCGGCGGGGCTCCGGCCCGCGCCGCCCCCCGGAACCCCGCGCGCCCCCGCCCGGGCCGAGCCCTGGCGCACCTTCCAGTCGGCCGACGGCTGGCGCATCCTCGTCGGGCGCGACGCCCGCGGCAACGACCGGCTCACGCTGCACGAGGCCGCCCCGCACGACCTGTTCCTGCACGTGCGCGGGGCCAGCGGCAGCCACGTGATCGTCCCCACGCCCCGGGGCAAGAGCGTGCCCAAGGAGACCCTGCTGGACGCAGCCCAGCTGGCCTGCCTCTACTCCACGCGTCCCGCGGCGCCGCACAACGAGGTGGACTACGTCGAGCGCCGCCACGTGCGCAAGCCCCGCGGCAGCCCGCCGGGCCTGGTCGAGCTGGCGCGGGCCAAGACCCTGCGGGTGGAGCGCGACGACGCCCGGCGGGAGCGGCTGAAGGCCTCGGGGGGCTGACCCCGTGGAGCGCGGCCGCGGCCGACGCCGCAACTCCTTGCGCGCCAGGGCCTTGGGCCACGGTGCGGAATGACCCCGCGATGACCGCCGGCGCCTACGCTGGCGAGGTTGCCGTCGGAGACCCTCCTCATGGCGCCGCGCCTCCCCCGCCTCTCCTGGTTCCTGGCCCCGTTGGGCCTGGCCGCGGTCGCCGGCCTGCTGCCGGCCTGCTCGGGCGGGCTGCCGCTCTCGGAGGAGGCCGAGAAGGCCAAGGACAAGGAAGCCACGGCCGAGTTCTACGAGACCAGCGCGCTCACCTACTACGACGGGGGCAAGTACGAGTCCTCCGCGATGATGTGGGAGAAGGTCCTGGTGCAGCGGCCCGACTACCCGAAGGCGAAGTGGGGCCTGGCCAAGTCGCTGCAGATGATCGGCACCCCCGTGGCGCTGCGGCGCGCCGAGAAGCTGCTCGAACCGCTGATCAAGCTCGACTGGAACCACCCCGACATCGGCGACCGCAGCCACGACGTCAAGGCCACGCTGGCGATGGTCTACCAGGACCTGGCCGACCTGTACGACCGCGACGTGCGCTCGCTCGAGGCGCGCCGCGAGCGCGACGCCTCGGCCGACACCCCCCAGCTGCGCGAGCAGCTGCAGGTGCAGGTCGCCACGCGCAACGACCTGCTGCTCAAGGCGATCCCGCTGTGGGAGTCGGGCCTGGCGGTGCGCGACGACAACCCCTACGCGCTGGCGGGCCTGGGCAAGGCGCACCTGATGCTCGGGCACGACGAGCAGGGCATCGCCTACGCGCGGCGCTACATCCAGGTGGCGCGCTCCTCGCAGCTGGGCTGGCGCCGCAAGCTGGCCGAGTGGGAGAAGATCCAGGGCAAGGGCTTCACCGAGGAGCAGCGGCTCGAGTTCGTGCGCAACGTGCAGGAGGCCCGCGACCGCGAGCTGCGCATGCACCTGCTGCTGGGCTCGGTGCACATGCGCCGCGAGGAGTACCGCGAGGCGGTGGCCGAGTACGACGCCGTGCTCGAGATCGACCCGGCCCGCCCGGCCGCCCTGGTCGAGCGCGCCCAGGCCTCGGCCAAGCTGGCCAACTACACCGCGGCGATCAACGACCTGGAGACCTACCTGAAGCTGACCGACCCGGAGACGCAGCGCTCGGCGCGCACCCGGGCGGCCGAGCTGCTCGACCGCTACCGGCAGATGGCCGGGCTCAAGCCGCTGATCGACCGCCCCGCCCGCGAGACGGCCGCCCCGGGCCGCGGCCCCACGGCCCAGCCCGCGGCGCCGGCCCGCTGAGGGGCCGGGCAGCCGCAGCCCCCCCCGGGCGGAGCCCCGCCGGACCCGCGGCCGGCCCGGGGCGCCCCCCGGGGGTCGGCCCAGGCTGCTGCGGAGCGGGTCGCCGGAGCGTTCGTAGGATGGGCGACGACGCCCCTCCGAGGCCTCCGTGCAGCACGCCCGCATCCACCGACCCCGGGTCCCTGTCCTCGCGCCCGTCCCCGCTCCCCTGCGCGGGGTGGCTTTGGCGCTGCTGATCGTGTTCGCGGCCCGGTCCCCCGTCGTCGGCGCCGACGACGCGCGCGCGGTCGAGCTGCCCCTGGTCGGGGGCAAGACGGTCAAGGGCGTGGTCGAGTCGGCCGACGCCCAGGAGGTCGTGCTGCGGGTCGGGCCCGAGGAGCGGCGCCGGCTGCCCTGGACGGGGCTGGCCCCGCGGGGCGTGTTCCGGGTGCGGGCGGCGCTGGCGCCCCCGGCCGACGGCGCAGCGCGCCTCGCCCTGGCCGAGCTGGCCGCCGACCTGGGCCTGTTCGTGGAGGCCCGCGCCGAGTACGAGAAGGCGCTGGCGCTGGGCGCGCTGGACGCCGGGCTGTGCGCCCAGCGCATCGCCGCGGCCGAGCGCGCCGCGCTGGCGCAGGGCGTGGCGCAGGCGCGACGCCTGGCCGACGCCGGCGAGATGCCCGCGGCCCTCGAGGTCGCGCGGGGCCTCAAGCTGGCCTTCGGCGAGGCGCCCAACGCGGCCGAGGTCGGCCGGCTGATCGAGGATCTGCTGGAGCAGATCCGCGCCCAGGACCAGGCTGCCGAGCAGGACGCGGCCGACCTGGCCCGCAAGGAGAGCGAGACGCGCCGGCTCAAGGAGCTCGTGGAGCGGCGCGCCCGCGCGGAGGAGCGGCTCTCCGTGGGCGAGGACGCCGCCCGGCGCTGCGCCGAGGCGCGGGAGAAGGGCAACGTCACCAAGGCCCGCACCTTCGCCGAGGCGGCCGACGGCGCCTACGTGGAGGCGCGCAAGCACCTGGGGCGGCTGCGCCGCATCCTGCCCCCGGAGGACGCCGCGGGCCGCGAGGCGGTGGCGGCGCGGCTGAACGAGCTCGACCGCAAGCAGTTCGCCCTGCTGCTGGCGATGGCCAAGTTCTACGCCGCGCCCGGCGCTCGCAACTACGCCCGCGCCGAGCTCTGGGCCGCCAAGGCCGCCTACATCGACCCGGTGCACCCGGAGCTGCTCGAGCTGCGCCAACGCCTGGCCGACCTGCGCATCCGCTACCGCTTCAGCGACGTGACGAACGCGCGCCCGATCGTGAAGTAGGGCGGGCCCTCGCGGCCTCAGGCCGCCGGCTCCAGCACGCCCCTCCTGCGCGCCGAGAGGCCCCTGCTTGTGGCGGCGCGAGTCAACGCGGGTGCGCGCTTCCGCCCGCCGGCGGCAGGCCGAGGGCCCGCGCCCAGGCGGCGGCGTCGGCGGGGAGGTCGTGCCGGCCCGTCTGGGTCTGGAGCGCCTCCAGGAGCCCGCGCGCGAGCCCGCCCCCCGGCTCCGCCCGCCCCAGGGCCTGGATCAGGCTGGGAGCCGCACCCGCGACCCGGTGCCGGCCGAAGTAGCGCACCACCTCCGGGGACGGCCTGGATCCGTCGCCCAGCAGCCGTAGGAACGCCGGCCCCGCCGTCCAGCGCAACGCTCCGAGGGCTGCGAGCGCGTCCGCCGCAACGGGGTCGGTCCTCCGACCGGCCGCGGCTTCGAGGGCCGGGAGCACCGTGTCCGACTCGGTGTCGCTCAGCGCCCAGGCCGCGCGGGCACGCTGGAGCGTGGGTGCGCCCGGGTCCAGCAGGCAAGCCGTTGCCGCGGCGCGCCCCTCCGCGAGCACTCGGCCGAGCAGCCATGAGGCCGCCCGCACGACGTTGGGGTCCTGGTCGAGCAGCAGGCCGAGCGCCTCGGCGACGCCCTCGGGCGAAGGTCCGCGAGCGCCGGTTCGCCCCAGCCGCCAAGCGCGCTCGCCGGGAGCCGTGGCGCTGCCCCCCAGGTGCGCGGTCGATCCTGGCACGCCGGGAAGGCGCACGGCGCCTTCCGTGAAGCGCGCTTCGCAGCGGCGCCCCGCGGGGTCGTGCAGCACCACCTGCCCCTCCTCGGCCC
>CAZPOZ010000066.1:0-9945 GCA_964588235.1 uncultured Planctomycetales bacterium | reverse complement strand
GGCTCTTGTTGGGGGCCTGGGGTGCCTGGGGCGGGGCCGGCGGACGGGGGGGTCGAGGTGGGGGTGGGGGTCGGGGGGGGGGGTACGGGGTGGGGGGGGCAGGGCCTCGGGCGCTCAGGACGCCGCCCGGGCCCTCAAGGCCGCGGTCAGCTGCCGATCGAGGGCGTCCTCGGGCACGTCGTTGCGGATCACGCGGGTCGCCCGGCGGCGCTTCTCGCTCGCCGGCGCCTGGGCGGCCTCCCAGCGCGCGAGCTCGGCGGGGGACAGACCCCGCGCGCCCGCGCGGGCCCGCCGCAGGGCCTCGTCCGCCTCGACGAGCCACAGCTCGTCGCACAGCGCGTCCAGGCCGGTCTCGAGCAGCAGGGGCACGTCGAGCACCAGCAGCGCCGGGCCGCGCCCCTCGCGCACCGCGGCGGCCGCCTCGGCCACGCGCGCCCGCACGAAGGGGTGGGTCAGGCCCTCCAGCGCCTGCAGCACGGCCGGGTCGGCCTGCGCGCGGGCCCGGAGCGCGGCCCGGTCGGGGCGACCGTCGGGGCGCAGCGCCGCGGGGCCCAAGGCGCCCGCCAGGCGGCCGTCGGCGGCAGCCGCCTCCAGCGCCTCGTGGGCCAGGGCGTCGGCCTCGAGGACGCGGGCGCCGGCCAGCGCCGCCAGGCGCCGCGCGACGTGCGACTTGCCGGCGGCCACGGCTCCGAGCAGTCCGAGGATGAACCCAGGTCGGGTCACGGGCGGCGTGCTTCCGGGGAGCGGGGCCCGCGGGGGGCGCTCCTGAGGGAGGGGCGGTGAGCGTGCGGGCAGCCGGGGGAGGGCGCGGGCCCTGAGTCCGACCGAGCGGGCGGGACGGGGGCCCGGAGGGATCCGAGGTCGGATCCTGCGTCGAGGGTCTTGCCTCGCGCGACCAGCCACCCCGCCGGAGGACGGCCCATCACCTGGGGCCGTCCGGCTCGTGAACCACCCTACGTTCCGGCTCCCCCGGGTCAAGCGCTGCGCCCCACGCAGGCCTGCGAGGGCCGGCCCGACGCGGCCCGCCGGGGGAGCGGTGGGGGCGCCCGGACCGCCGGTCCGGAACACCTAACGGCGGGCTGACCCGGGGCGCCGGCGAACGGCCCCGAGCGGGCCTCGCGCCGGGCCGGGCCGCGCCCGCAGCAGTGGGATGTTGACGAACGGGCGCGTCCGCTGCTAACGTCCCCCCGGGCAGGTTGGCACGCCGGCGAGCACCGGCGCGGCCCCGGCCCCCGTTGCCCTCCGGCCGACCGCTGCGCGGTCCCGGCCTCGGCGCGGCGACCCTCGGCATCCCCGGAGACCGGCATGCGCTTCCCCCGCTTGGCCACCGCCCCCGCCGCCCCGAACCAGCGCGGCAGCGTGAACTGGGCCTTCATCATCACCCTGTTCCTGCTGCTGGCGTTCATCTTCCTCTGGTTCACGGCCGCCGACGAGCGCGACAAGGCCAAGGGCGAGAAGGACAAGCTGCTCGTCACCAACAAGACGCTGGTGGGCGAGGTGCTGTCCGTGGGCCAGAAGCTCGGCGAGGTCTCCAGCCTCGTGGGCTGGAACGACCAGACCCTCACGCTGAGCAGCGGCGAGACGGTGCGCTACACCAACGTCGAGAAGCTCAAGGGCGACCTGGCCGAGAACGGCGAGGTCGACACGAAGGACGCCTCGGGCAACCCCGTGAAGCGCCTGGGCTTCTACAACGTCCTGCGCAACAAGTTCGTGATCGAGATCATGCAGGGCGTCCGCTCCGGCGAGAGCAAGGCCGTGGTCGCCGGCGGCGAGAAGGAGGTGGCCTTCACCTGGGCCACCGAGAAGTTCAAGGGCAAGCTGCGCGAGGTGAACGCGCTGGCCAAGGCCGTGCCGCCCAAGCCGGTGCAGCCGCTGGACGAGGGCGACCAGGCGGCGCAGGAGGCGTGGCGCAAGGCCCTCGAGGAGCACGAGCGCGCCGTGTCCGCGCTCAAGAAGGGCATGGACGAGCTCAACGGCGCCGAGTTCGCCGCCGAGTGGAAGCAGTGGACGAGCAAGGTCGGCGGCGCCATGACGCTGGACCCCGACACGGCCAAGGCCGTCTCGCTGAACTTCACCCCCGACATCACGGCCAAGCCCCAGACCCTCGAGGAGCTGCTGCCCTACCTCGAGCAGGTCTTCACGCGCGTCGCGACCGAGTTCAAGGCCAACAAGGAGGCCGACGTCAAGGTCGTCGCCAAGCTGAACGCCGACGTGGCCGCCGGCCTGAAGTCGATCGAGGACGGCAAGAAGCAGGTCGAGGACATCCGCACGCAGCTGAGCGAGGAGCTGTCGAAGAAGACCACGGCCCTCGAGGCGGCCGAGAAGCGCGCCTCGGAGAACGAGACCACGGCCCGCAAGGCCGAGGCCCAGGCCCAGCTCGAGCGCGAGACGAACAAGAAGGAGCTGGCCAAGGAGCGCTCCGAGAAGAACGCCCTGCAGCAGGCCGTGAACTCCAACAAGGAGAAGCGCGACCTGTCCGTCCGGCGCGACGAGAAGGACGGCACCCTGCTGGCCGTGAGCATGGAGCTGGGCACGGGCACGATCGACCTGGGCTCGAGCGACAAGGTCTTCGAGGGCCTGAAGTTCGCCGTCTCCTACGTCGAGCGGGGCGGCGCCCGCCGCACGGTCGGCGAGGTGCAGGTGATCAAGGTGACCGGGGCGCACAGCAGCCAGGTGCGCGTGCTCAACCCGCTGACGACGCTCACGGGCGGCATGATGGTCAGCAACCCCTTCTTCGAGGCCGGCAAGGCGATCCACGTGTACACCGTGGGCTGGTCGCCCGACCTGCTCCAGCGCCGGATGATGGAGAAGATGAACGTCGTGCTCGACGCGGCGCCCAGCGGCGCCACCGACTACTTCGTCGTGCCCGACGACTGGACCGGCACGGTGGCGCAGCCGGCCGCCGAGGGCGAGGGCGGCGAGGCCGGCGCTCCGGCGACCAACCCGCTGGACAAGGCCAAGCAGGAGGCGTTCACCTTCGGCGCCGACGTGGTCACGCGCCGCATGCTGGAGACGTTCCTCAAGCTCTGAGCCGCGCGCTCCCCGGCGCGCACGCGCGCCCTGCGGGCCCGGCGGTGCGATGCACCGCCGGGCCCGTCTCGTTCCCGGGCCTCGGCTCTCCGCACGGCCCCCGGTCGGCGCTCCTCCCGCCGGCCGGGCTGTGCCTGCCGGAGACCCCTGGCCACCAAGGGGGGCAGGGCCCTGCGGAGGTCGAGCCACCTCCCCCGGGATGGCGCACGGACGGACGCCGAGGGCCGTGGCGGAGCAGCCTGCGCGCGGGCCCGGTGGCCGAAGGCCGATGACGACGACGAGCGCGCCTCGAGGCCTGCGCAGGGTCGGGCGATGGGAGGAGGAAGCGGCCTGAGCGCCCGGCTCCAGCGCGACGCACGCGCCGCGCATCGCCTATCCTGGGGCGTTGCCCATGAGACCCGCCGACGCCGCCCCGCCCGTCGATCCCGAGGCGGGCATGCCGCGGATGACGCTGGGCGAGCACTTGGACGAGCTGCGCTGGCGGCTGCTCAAGTGCGCGATCGCGCTGATCGTCTGCATGGGCGTGGCCTTCTTCTTCTACGAGGAGATCAAGGACTTCGTCTTCGCCCCCTTCCACGCCGCCGCCAAGGCCCAGGGGCTGGAGGACGCCCGGCTCTCGGCCATCGGCGTGGGCGAGGGCTTCCTGTCGATCATGAAGCTGTGCTTCCTGGCGGGGGTCGTCGCGGCCTCGCCCGTGGTGATCTGGCAGCTGTGGCAGTTCGTCGCCGCGGGGCTGTACGCGCACGAGAAGCGCATCGTGCGCATCTTCTTCCCGGTCGGGCTGGGCCTCTTCCTGCTCGGGCTGGCCTGCGCCTACCTGCTGCTGATCCCCTTCGGCCTGTCCTGGCTGATGGGCTTCAACGTGCACACCCTGGGCGTGCGCACCGACTTCCGCATCGAGGACTACGTCTCCTTCTGCCTGAGCCTGGTCTTCGGCATGGGGCTGGCCTTCGAGCTGCCGCTGGTGCTGCTGTTCCTCCAGGGGGCGGGCATCGTCCAGCGCCGCACGCTCGTGGCCTACTGGAGGCACGCGGTCGTGGCCGCGTTCCTGATCGGCGCCGTGCTCACGGCCGACCCCAGCCCGGTGACCCAGGTGTTGATGTCGATCCCGCTCGTGGGTCTCTACTTCCTGGCGATCTGGGGCGGGCAGTTCGTGGGCGAGGGCGGGCAGACGTTCCGCTGGTGGCGGGCCTGGCCCCTCTACCTGGGCGTGGCGGCCTTCGCCCTGCTGCTGATCTACTCCAAGCAGCTCACCGCCTGGTGGAACGCCCGCTGAGCCGGCGGGGCGGGGAGCGGGCGGCCCCGGGGCGCCGGGGCGGGGCAGAGGTGGCGCCGGAGGTGGACGCACCGTAGGGTCCGCCCCATGCGCATCGCCCTCCTGGGCCTCAAGGGCTCCGGCAAGACCACCCTGTTCAACGCCGTGGCCGACACCCCGGTCAGCGTGCCCGCGGGGGGGCTCCAGTCGGAGACCCACGTGCAGGTCGTCAAGGTGCGCGATCCCCGCCTGGAGCGCTGCCGCGAGCTGTTCCAGCCCAAGAAGTACACGCCGGCGGGCATGGAGATCTGGGATCCGCCCGGGCTGCCGCCCGGCTCGAGCGAGGCCGACAAGGAGCGCCGCGTGCGCCTGCTCTCGGCGCTGCGCGAGGCCGACGCGTACGTCGTCGTCGTGCGTGGCTTCACCACCGACCTCTACCCCTACGAGCGCGCGGCCGCCGACCCGCGGGCCGACCTCCAGCAGGTGGTCAGCGAGCTGCTGCTGGCCGACCTGCTGGTCACGGAGTCGCGCGTCACCAAGCTGCGCGAGAACGTGCAGAAGAAGGCCAAGAGCCTGGAGCAGGACAAGCTCGAGCTGGCCGTCCTGGAGCGCTGCCTCGCCCGTCTGGAGGCCGGCCAGGAGCTCATGAGCCTGGAGCTGTCCGAGCCCGACGAGAAGCGCATCCGTGGCTTCCAGCTCTTCGCGCGCAAGCCGGTGCTCGTCGTGCTCAACGGCCCGGGCGAGCCGCCCGCCGGGTTCGGCGAGGGGCTCGGGCTGCCGATCCAGGGCGTGGTGGGCATGGACGCCCAGATCGAGGCCGAGGTGGCCGCCATGGCGCCGGCCGACCGGCCCCAGTTCATGGCCGAGTTCGGCCTCTCCGAGCCGGCCTCCGAGCGCTTCGTGCACGAGGTCTACCGCGCCGTGGGGCTGCGCTCGTTCTTCACGGTGGGCGAGGACGAGGTGCGGGCCTGGACGATCCGGGCCGGCGACGACGCCCTCACCGCCGCGGGCAAGATCCACACCGACCTCGCCAAGGGGTTCGTGCGCGCCGAGGTGTTCGCCTACGAGGAGCTCGTCGCCGCCGGGGGCCTCAAGGAGCTCAAGGCGAGGAACGGCATCCGCCTGGAGCCCAAGGACTACGTCGTGAAGGACGGCGACATCGTCCACATCCGGAGCGCCGTGTAGTGGCGGCGGCGCCGGCGCCCGCGGCCGTCGCCCTGGTGCTGGTCGGCGCCGAGCTGGTCGAGGGGCGCACGGCCGACCGCAACGGCCCCTTCCTCGCGCGGCTCGTCGCCGAGGCGGGGGCCACGCTCGCGCGCTGGTCGGTCGTCGGCGACGACCCCGAGGCGATCGCCCTCGCCGTGCGGGAGGCCGCGGCCGCGGCGCCCCTGGTGCTCGTCAGCGGGGGGCTGGGCCCGACCGACGACGACCGCACCCGCGAGGGTCTGGCCCGGGCGGCCGGCGTGGGGCTGGTGCACGACGAAGGCGCCTGGACGTTCATCGAGTCCGTGTTCCGCGCCCGCGGGCGAGAGCCCCGGCCCGTCCAGCGGCGCCAGGCGCTGGTGCCGGTGGGAGCGGCCTGGCTGCGCAACCCGGTGGGGACGGCCCCGGGGCTGTGCGTGCGCGTCGGGCGGTCCGAGGTGCTGGCCTTCCCGGGCGTGCCCGTCGAGCTCGAGGCGCTGGTCGAGGCCGAGGCCCTGCCGCGCCTGCGGGCGCTTCCCGGGCTGAGGCCCACCGCGCTGCGGCTGCTGTGCACGGCCGGCCTGCCCGAGACGGAGGTGGCCGAGCGGCTGGGCGACCTCGTGGGGCAGCCGGGCCTGGGCGTGGGCTGGTACCCGCACCAGGGCGAGGTGGAGGTCTCCCTGCGCGCCACGGGGGACGGGGCCGAGGAGCGCGTGGAGCGCGCCGCTCGGCTGGCGGCGGAGCGGCTGGGGCCGGCCCTGCTGGACGTGCCCCCGGGAGGGCGCATCGAGCACGCCGTCGTGCGGCTGCTCCGGGCGCGGGGCCTCACCGTGACCACCGCCGAGTCGCTCACGGGCGGGCTCGTGGCGCGGATGCTCGTGCGCGTGCCGGGGGCCAGCGCCGTGTTCCGCGGCGGCTACGTGACCTACTCCGACGAGGCCAAGGCGCGGGACCTCGGCGTGGCGCCCGCGCTCCTGGAGCGGGTGGGGGCCGTGAGCGCGGAGGGGGCGGCCGCCATGGCCGAGGGCGCGCGGGCGCGCACGGGCGCGGATGCGGCCGTGTCCACGACGGGCGTGGCCGGTCCGGGCGGGGCGCCGCCGCCGGTGGGGACGGTCTTCGTGGCCGTGGCCCTCGCGGGGCGTGCCACGGCGGTGCAGCCGCTGTGGTTGCCGCTCCCGCGCGAGCTGGTGCAGCGCCGCGCGGCGGTCGAGGCGCTGGACCGCCTGCGCCGCGCGCTGAACGGTGTCTGACCCGGAGTCGCACCCATTACCGCATCTGGCGCCGGACGGTGTCCGCCGGACGGTGTCTGACCCGGAGTCGCACCCCTTTCCGGGGTAGGATGCCTCCGGCACGCCTTCCCCGGTGGTGCAACTGGTAGCACGCGGGACTTTGGATCCTGAAGTTGGAGGTTCGAGTCCTCCCCGGGGAACCAGCCTCCCGCCCCCGGCTCCGCGCCCGCTCAGCGTGCGGCCGCGGGTTCCGCGTAGACCTCCCAGCGCCCGCCCCGCCGCACGAGCAGCGTGGCGCTGACCGGGTGGTCGAGCTCCTCCACGCCGCGCTCGGCCAGCTGCCGCAGCGCCGCGGGGCCCCCCGGCGCCCGGCTGCCCGTGACGGCCAGTAGCCCCCGCGCCGGCGCCGCCACCAGCAGCTCGCCGGCCACGGGGAAGCGCGCCGGCGTCCAGAACGCATCCACGACGAGCAGGCTGGCCGTGTAGGCGCCGTCCAGCTCGACCAGCACCAGGGCGTCCAGCGGCGTCAGCCGCGCCTGGGGGATGCGCGCCTCGAGGTTGGCCCGGGCCCGCCGCGCGAGCTCCGCGCGCGACAGCCCCGCCTCCTCCAGGCGCTCGGCGGCGAGCGCGCTCAGGCTGCCCTCGCCGTCCTCGGCGTAGAGCACGACCAGGTCGCCCCCCAGGGGCTCGTGGAAGGGCACCTGCCCGGGGCGGGCCCCCGCGCGCGCCGCGTGGGCCTCGAGCTCGCGCACGTACCCGCGGTCGCGCACCAGGGGCAGGAACCGCGCCGGGTCCGGGGCCGAGCGCTGCGCGCCTCCCGAGGCGCGCCCGAGCGCCTCGAGCAGCGGCCGGGCCGCCTCCTCCGGCGTGGCGGCGCCCGCCAGGTGCGCGCGCCAGGCGTTCTCGAGCGCGAGCGTGCCCTCGAACTCGCCGAGCCTGACCCTGAGGAGCAGCGGCCCGAGGCGCTCGACCCGCGCGCCGGGATGCTCGCGCTCCACCCGGGCCGCGACCGCCGCGCCGAAGGCCTCCGCCTCGGGCGTCCCTCCGCGGGCATGGGCGGGCGCCGGCTCTCGCCCGCCGCAGGCGGCGACGCCCGCGGCCAGCAGCAAGGCCAAGGCCAGCCTGCCGAGCGCGCCGGGCGCGTGGAGCCGGGTCCGGGGGAGGGGCGGCACCCGCGCACCCTACCCCGGTGGAGTCCCGGGCCGCTCTCCCCGGCCAGCGCCGCGGCGCGCCTCCGCCGAGCCTTCGGCGGCAGACGGAGGCCGCTGCCCGGGGGTCGGGGGGCTTCCGCTCGCAGCCCCGTTGGGGGTATGGATGGGGGACCGGGATCCCCGCGCGGGGCCCGCACCGGAGGTCCGTCATGGGTCGTCTGCTCGCACTGATCCTGGGCGGCTTGGCGCTGGCGCTGTACGTCCCGCCGTTCTTCGTGGACGAGCCGGCCCCCCCGCCGGCCGCCGAGGCCAAGCACTCCTCCTTCGACCAGGTGTTCATCGACACGATCGGCGAGACCTGGTACCGCAAGACGCGGGCCCACGGGGCGGGCGTGTTCGCGGGCCTGGCGCTGATCCTGTTCTCGGTGCGGGGGAAGGACTGAGCGATCGGCTCCGGCGCGTCGGACGAGGCACCGTCCCCTATCCTGGTGCCGTCGCGCGAGGAGCCTCCCCGATGACGTCCGGCCCGAGCCCCGAGCGCCCGCTGGCGGTGGTCGTGCTGGCGGCCGGCCGGGGCACGCGCCTGTCGGTGGGTGCCCAGGCGCCCCCCAAGGTGCTGGTCGAGTGCCTGGGCGTGCCGCTGCTGGAGCACGTGCGCCGGGCGGCCGCCCCCCTGGCGGCCGAGGTCACCCTGGTCGTGGTGGGCCACGGCGCGGCCGAGGTGCGCGCCTACCTGGACGGCGCTTGGAGCGGGGCGCGGCCGCTGCTCCAGGAGCCGCAGCTGGGGACCGGCCACGCCACGCGCCTGGCCCTGGAGGCGCTGCCCCGCTTCGAGGGCGACGTGCTCGTGCTGAGCGGCGACGTGCCCCAGGCACGCACGGCCGACCTCACCGCCCTGCTCGCAGCCCACCGCTCCACGGGGTCCGACGCGACCTTCCTGACCGGCGTGGCCGCCGCCGGCGCGGGGCCCCTGGGCCGCGTGCTGCGCGACCCCTCCGGCGCCTTCGAGGCCGTCGTGGAGGCCCGCGACGCCGAGGGCCGGCCCGAGCTGCTCGCGCTCACCGAGTTCAACACGGGCCTGTACGTGTTCCGGGCCGGGCCGCTGCGCGCGGCGCTGGCGCGCCTCACGCGCGGCAACGCGCAGGGCGAGGAGTACCTCACCGACGCCTTGGGCCACGTGCGCGCCGCCGGCGGCCGGGTGGAGGCACGCGCGCACCCCGACGCGGCGCAGCTCCTCGGGGTCAACACGCACGCCGACCTGGCCCAGGCCTTCGGCGTGCTGCGCGACCGGGTCGCGGCCCACCACCTGGAGCGCGGCGTGACGATCGTGGACCCGCGCACCACGGTCATCGAGGTGGACGTGACGCTCGCGCCCGGCGCGCGCATCCTGCCCTTCACCTACGTGGAGCGCGGCTGCCGCGTGGAGGCCGGGGCCGTGGTGGGCCCCTTCGCCCGGCTGCGCGGCAAGGCCGTGCTGGGGCCGCGGGCCGAGGTCGGCAACTTCGTCGAGGTCAAGGCGAGCACGCTGGGGGCCGGCGCCAAGGCCAAGCACCTGACCTACCTGGGCGACGCCACGGTGGGGGCCGATGCGAACATCGGCTGCGGCACGATCACCGCCAACTTCGACGGCACGAAGAAGCACGCCACCGAGATCGGTGCGCGCGCCCGCATCGGCTCCGGCACCGTGCTCGTGGCCCCCGTGCGCGTGGGCGAGGGGGCCGTGACGGGGGCCAACGCCGTCGTCGTGGCGCGCCGTGACGTGCCCCCCGGCCAGGTCGTCGCCGGCGTGCCCGCCCGGCCCCTCCTGCGTGAGTCGGCGGGGGACGTCGCCCCCCAGGCCGCGGCGGCGCCGGAGGGCCCGCAGGCGGCCCGGCGCGCCGCCGAGCGCGCGGGACAGCGCCGGGCCGCCGAGCGCGCGGCCCGGGGCGGCGCCCGCGGACGGCGGGCGGCGCGCGCCGAGGAGGCCCTGCGTCAGGCCCGCCCGCCCGACGCCCCCCGTCCCCGCAAGGAGCGCC
Organism: uncultured Planctomycetales bacterium; assembly: GCA_964588235.1. Taxonomy (GTDB): domain Bacteria; phylum Planctomycetota; class PLA2; order PLA2; family JAEUHO01; genus CAZPOZ01. The sequence goes on along the minus strand of CAZPOZ010000066.1, from coordinate 83 downwards.
GCCCGTGAGCCACGGTCAGCTGCAGGTGATCCACGGCGACGCCGAGCGCGAGCTGGCGCGGCGCATCGCCGAGGCCCTGCGCG
>CAZPOZ010000065.1:0-9984 GCA_964588235.1 uncultured Planctomycetales bacterium | reverse complement strand
CCGGGGGGCTCCGCCCCCCGGACCCCCTGCTGACTTGCGCCGTCGGCCGGCTGCCCTCCCGGCTCCGCGCCCACGGCCGGCTCCGCTGCGCTGCGCCTCGGCCGGGGCGCTCGCTCCCGTGCAGCCGAGGGCCGGCCGCGGCCGGAGCCAGAGGGGAAGTGATGAGGCCGCGGGCCCCTAGCTAGCGCAGCGAGTCGAGGGGTCACCTAGCCGTGACCGGCCTGGCGAGGCGGAAGCCCAGGAGGCCGTTCCGAGTGGAGGGGGCGGACAAGAAGCGGCCGGCCGAGCGCTGGTGCTGCGCGACGACGTGCCACCCGCCCCCGCGGACGACGCGGGTGCCGGCGCGGGGACTGTCGATCCACGCGCGCCCGTCCGTCGGCGCACCCTTGTAGTCGTGGTGGTAGTCGTCCGTGCACCACTCCCACACGTTGCCGTGCATGTCGTAGAGGCCCCACGGGCTCGGACGGTACGAGCCCACGGGCGCTGTCACGTCATGCCCGTCGTCGAAGTCCGTCCGCGACCAACTGCTAGGGTCGTTCTTGTCCGAAAGATTGCCGTAGCGCGGCAAGTCCTCGTCCCGGTCCCCGAACGAGAAGCGAGTCGTGGTGCCAGCCCTTGCCGCGTACTCCCACTGCGCCTCGGTCGGCAAGATGTACGCCGCCCCCCCGCCCCCCTGCCGCGACAGCCACACCGCAAACTCCTCCGCGTCCGCGTGGCTCACCCGGACCGCCGGCTGCGTGTCGCCGTCAAGACCATAGGACTTCCCGCCGTCTTCGTACGGCGCGCTCACGTGCTCCGACTTGAACCGCCGGTACTGCCCGTTCGTCGTCTCGTACACCGACAGGTAGAACGGCGGCACCGTCACCCGGTGCACCGGGCCTTCGTCGCTGTCTCGACCCGCCTCGCCCTCCGGCGAGCCCATCTGGAAGCTCCCCCCCGGGATCAGCACGAACCTGAGCCCCGTCTCCCCCTCCTCGTACGCCACCGGCACCTTCAGCCGCGCCGCCTCGTCCTTCTGCGCCTGCGACACCAACGCCCACGTGGGCACCACCACCTGAGGCGCGCCGCCGCCCGGACCCGCGGACAGCACGTAGGCCACCACACCGGTCACGGCCAGCAACGCGAGCAGGGCGTACCGCCAGTGACGGCTGCGAGGGGGGCCCCTGAGATCGCGCTGCACAGGGTTCGAACCGCTCACGCCAGGCGCTCCCGCTGCCAGCGATCGACTGGCATGCCCTCGGGCTTCAGCTCGAGGCGCCGCGCCGAGACGGGCCGGTCGGCCTCCGGCCGCGGTCCGTCCGCCGCCACCCCCCGGTCGTCCAATCGGTCCTTCACCCGGCGGGACCCGCCAAGCGTCCGGTGGATCCCCGTGCTCATGCGTGCGCGCTCATGCGATCGAGACCTCCGCCGACGCGCCCGCCCGCTTGGGCACATCCGCCAGCCTCTGTATAGCAGGCGCCGCCCGGCGGCGCAGCGGCGGGCCGCCGCGGGAAGGGGTGCAATTCTGCGCGACTCTGCGTCAGACACCGAGCAGCGCAGCGAGAACGCGCGGCGCGCAGGGGGTAGGATGCCGCCCCATGGCGGAGCGCGTCGTCACGCACCTGATCCTGGGCGACGGCGCGGCCGGCATGGCCGCCGCCGAGCGCATCCGCGTGCTCGCGCCCGACGAGCCCCTGCTGATCGTCTCGGCCGACCCCCGCCCCTTCTACTACCGGGCCGCGCTGACCAACTACCTGCTCGGCAGGCTCTCCGAGGCCGAGCTCGACGCCCTGCCCCCCGAACGGCGCGCGGCGTTCCGCACCGACCGCCTGACCGACACCCTGGTCGAGCTGCGGCCCGCCGAGCACCGCGCCCGCTTCGAGCAGAGCGGCTGGGTGCGCTACCGGGAGGTGCTGATCGCCACCGGCGCCAGCGCCCGGCGCCTGCCCACCCCCGCCGAGGACCCCGAGCGCGGCGTGCCCGGCGCCGACCTCGAAGGCCTCACCGTGCTGCGCACGCTGGCCGACGCCAACGACGTGCTCGCGCGCGCCGAGCACGCCCGGCACGCCGTGGTGCTCGGGGGCGGCATCCTCGGCCTGGAGGCCGCCCAGGCCCTGGCCGAGCTGCGGCTGCGCGTGAGCCTCGTGCACCGCGGCCCCACCCTGATGGAGCGCGTGCTCGACCGCACGGCCGCCGACCTCGTGGCCCAGCGCGTGCGCCGCGCGGGCGTGGACCTGCGCCTCTCGGCCCAGGCGGCCGCCTTCCACGGCGGCCGGCGGGGCGTGACCGAGGTCGAGCTCGACGACGGCGCCCGACTGCCCGCCGACCTCGTGGTGCTGGCCCTGGGCAACGTGCCCAACACCGCGCCCTGGATCGGATCCACGGGCCTCGTCACGAAGGACGGCTGCGTGCGCGTGGACCGCCGCATGCGCGCCGCGGGCGCCGAGGACGTCTTCGCCGCCGGCGACGTGGCCTTCTTCGAGGATCCGAGCCTGCCCTTCTCCAACCCCGGCGGGCTCTGGCAGCCGGCCGCCCGGCAGGGCCGCGTCGCCGGCCAGTGCATGGTCGCCGCCGCCGACGGGGGCCGCACCCCGGCCGTCGAGTACCGCCCCGGCGCCATCCTCAACGCCACCCGCGCCTGGGACCTGGACCTCGTCACCCTGGGCGACCACGTCGAGGCCGGCGGCGCGGGCGCGGGCAAGGACGCGGACAAGGACGCGGGGGAAGGGGCGGAGCAGACCGTGCGCTACGAGCGCCGCGCCGACGACCCGCCGGTCTACAAGCGCGTGCGGCTGCGCGAGGGGCGCATCGCGGGCGTGCTGCTGCTGGGCGACCGGCGTGAGAGCACCGCCCTGCAGACGCTGATGAACCTGCGCGGCGCGGCCGGCGACGTGCGCAGCGTGGCCGACGACCTCCTGCGCCCGGAGTTCGACCTCTTCGGCTGGGTCGAGGCGCAGCGCCGCGCCCCCGGCGTGGGCCGGCACGACCACGAGGCCGACCTGCCCCGCGCGGCCCGGCCCCGCGGGCTCACCCAGGCGGCCCGCGGCCTGACGCAGCGTTCGCTCGGGCTCGGGGCGGGCGGGAAGACCGCGGCCTTCACCTCGCTGCCGCCGCCCCCCTTGAGCCTGGCCGTGGACGGCCGCCCCCTGACCCCGCGGGGCACGCGCGTGGTGCTGGGCGGCGAGCCCGGGGCCGACGTGGCGCTGGACGACCCCGGCGTGCGCGAGGCCGGCTTCACCCTCGAGCGCCAGGGCATCGTCTGGATGGCCCTGGCCCGTCCGCGCTCCCCGGTGGCCCTGACGCGCAACGGCCGCGCGGTGCTCACCCGCGTCCCGCTGCGCCACGGCGACGTGCTCGGCTTCGGCCCGCACCGCATCGCCGTCGCGCTGGGCGCCGAGCCCCCGCCGCCCCCGCCCGAGCCCGCCGGGGAGACGGCCTTCCTGCTGGGCAGCCGCAGCCGCCACCTGCTGCGCCCGCCCGGGGCCCGCATCGGCCGCGACCCGGCCTGCGACGTGGTCGTGGAGCACGCCACCGTCTCGGCCCACCACGCCGACCTCGGCTTCGACGCCGCGGCGGGCGCCTGGGTGCTCTCGGCCGCGCGGCACGACCGGCCCGTCTCGGTCAACGGCGAGCCGCTGTCGGGCCCCCGGCGCCTGCGCGACCGCGACGTGCTCCACCTGGGCCGGGCGCAGCTGTCCTTCGGCCTGGCCGCGCCGCGGCGGCCGGACGGGCCGGCGGCCGCGGCCCGCACGCAGGCTCCGCGCAAGCCGGGCTGGCTGCTCGCCCTGCGCGGCCCGCTGAGCGGGCAGGCGCTGCCGCTCGAGGCCGGCGACGTGCTGGGCCGGGGCGACGCGGCCAGCCTGAGGATCGACGACCCCCTGCTCTCGGGGGCGCACCTGCGCGTGGAGCCCCACCCCGGGGGCGGCCTGGCCCTGGTGGACCTGGGCAGCACGAACGGCACCCGCCTGGCCGGGGAACGCGTGGAGCCCGGCCTGCCGGTCGCGCTGGCCGAGGGGCTGCTGCTCGAGGTGGGCCGCCACCTGTTCCGCTTCAGCGCCAGCCTGCCCGACGGCCAGCCCGTGCTGGCCGCCGAGCAGCCGTGCGAGCACGCCGCGGGGCGCACGCTGCACCTCGAGGGCGCCGGCTGGGTGCTCGAGCAGGCCCAGGAGGGGGGCCCCGCGGCCGCCTTCCCCCTCGGCGAAGGCCTCGTGCGCGTGGGCCGGGCCCCCCACGCCGACCTGCACCTGCCCCAGCGCGACGTGTCGCGGGAGCACGCCGAGCTGCGGCTCGTGCCGGGAGCCGGCGAGGGCGCCGTGGAGGTCACCGACCTCGACAGCCGCGCGGGCACGACCGTGAACGGCGCGCGCCTGCCCCCGCGCACGGCCCGGCGCCTGGCCGAGGGGGACGTGCTCTCCTTCGCCGGCCGGGCCTTCACCCTGCGCCGCGCCGCCGGCGTGGCGGCCGCGGCGGCCCAGGGCCTCGCGCTCGGCCTGCGCGCCACGCTCGTGCCCCTGGACGAGCGGCTCGACCTCCCCCCCGTGCCGCTGCCGGGCCTGGGGCCCTGGATCGTGGGGCGGCAGGCCTCCGCCTGCGCGGCCCTGGTCCGCAGCGAGACAGTCAGCCGCACGCACTGCGAGATCCGCCGCCTGGGCGAGCGCTTCCAGGTGCGCAACCTGAGCGCGAACGGCACGCGCCTGAACGGCGAGCCCGTGCCCGACGAGGCGTACGCGCCGCTCGGCGACGGCGACGTGCTCCTGCTGCAGGACGTGCCCCTGCGCTTGAAGCTCACGCGGCTGGGCGGGGCGGCGGCGTTGCCCCCGCCCCCCGACCGCTTCGAGCGCGGGGGCCTCCTGGCGGCGCGCAACCCGCTGGAGGCCGACCTCGGGCGCGCGGTCGAGCGCGAGCTGGCCGCCTGCATCGGCTGCCACGAGTGCATGCGCGCCTGCCCCCTGGAGGGCGCGGCCGAGGTGACGATCGGCGCGCTCAACGCCTACGCCCGCGAGCCGGCCGCCGCCACGGCGCGCGTGCTGTCGTTCGTGGCTGACTGCACGCAGTGCCACCGCTGCGTGCCCGTGTGCCCGGCCGACATCCGCCGCAGCCGGCTGGTGCTCTGGAGCAAGCTGCACACGGTCCCGCGCGACGACCAGCGCCTCACGCTCCAGTCGGGCGAGGAGCAGGCGCGCTCGGCGCTCACCGTGGGCCACGTGGCCGGCGAGCTCTCGCGCCACGGGCTCTTCGGCGCGCTGGGCGCCGCCGACCTGAAGCGCCTGGTGGCCGACGCGCGCCTCAGGCAGCTGGAGCCCGGGGAGGAGCTCTTCCGCGAGGGCGACTACCTCGACGCCCTCTGGCTCGTCTGGGAGGGCTCGCTGCTGGCCGAGGTGGGGCTGGAGGAGGGCCGCGACGGCGGCCCGCGCCGCCGCAGCGTGGTGCCCTACGGGCCGGGCCAGACCGTGGGCGAGGCCGCGCTGCTGGGCGACGCGCCGGCCGAGGCCACGCTGCGCGCCCAGCGCCGCGCCCTGCTGCTGGGCTTCACGAAGTACGCGCTGACCACCGCGCGCGAGCGCGCCGGCAACGAGGCCTTCGACGCGGCGCTCGAGTCGCTCCACGTGGGACGCTCCCGCGAGGGGCTCCTGGCGCGGCTGAACCTGCCGGCAGGCGCGGCCGAGGCGCTCGCGGCGGGCCTCAAACCCTACCGGCACGCGGCCGGGCAGGTGCTGCTCACGCGGGTGGAGGCCGAGCACACGCTGGGATTCGTGGCCCGGGGGTTCGTGCGCGAGGTGCGCCGCGGCCTCGCCCGCACGCGCGTGGCCAACTACCTCAAAGCCGGCGACATCTTCGGCGGCCCCGGCCCGGAGTCGCCTGCGGACGTGCTGGTGGCCTACGAGGCGGCCACGCAGGCCGACACCTTCCTGGTCACGCGGGCGCAGGTGGACGCGCTGGAGCGGCGCTTCCCGGGCACGGCGGCGCGCCTCCTGCCCGACGCCGTCCTGCGGGCCGAGGCCGCCGGGCGCGGGGCCGCCGCCGACGGCGCCTTCACCTGCCCCGGCGGCCTGGGGCCGTTGCAGGCGCGCGAGCTGCTGGTGATCGACACGCGCACCTGCGTGGACTGCGACAACTGCGTCTCGGCCTGCACGCGCCGCCACGGCCGTCCGCGGCTCGAGCGCCAGAACGCGGGCCTGCAGCAGGGGCCCTTCCAGGTGCCCGCCTCCTGCTACCACTGCGTGGACCCCACCTGCCTGTTCTGCTCGGTGAACGGCATCGTGCGCGAGCCCAGCGGCGAGATCCGCATCGTGGAGGACAACTGCATCGGCTGCGGCGCCTGCGCCGAGCGCTGCCCCTACGACAACATCTTCCTCGCCCCGCGGCACGTGGAGCGGCCGGGCCTGGTCGAGACCTGGATCGCGCGCCCGCTGCGGCGCCTGTTCGGGCGCTCGGGCGGGCGCTGGACGCTGGCGACGGACGGCGCGGAGCCGGAGGCCGGCGAACAGGTGGCCGTGAAGTGCGACCTGTGCGCCGGGTACGACGACGGACCCGCCTGCGTGCGCTCCTGCCCCACGGGCGCGGCGCGCCGCGACGACCCGGCCCTGCTCTTCGGCGTGGGCCGTTCGCATGGCTAGGCCGCCCCCCAGGCCCGCCCCGACCCCGCCGCCGGGCCGGCCCGCCCCGCCGCCGGCCGCCTTCGCGCCCCCGCGGCGCAGCGCGCGCTTCCACCTGGGGGCCGGCGCGGTCACGGCGGGAGCCTCGGCCGCCGCCTTCGCGCTCGCCCGCTCCACGTGGTCGGCGGAGCCTGCCCGGGGCTACACGGACCTGGGGCTGTGGCTCGCCGGGGCCGCCTCGGCGCTCTTCCTGCTGGTGTACGCCTACGCCTGGCGCAAGCGGGCCGGGCAGGAGCTGCTGCCCGGGCGCCTGCAGACCTGGCTGCGCCTGCACGTCTGGCTGGCCGTGGCCGGCACCTGGGCGGCCCTGCTGCACGCGGGCTTCCACGTGGACGGCGGCTGGGGCACGGTCTCGTTGGCGATCCTGGCCTTCGTGATGCTCTCCGGCGCGGTGGGCTGGGCGCTGTACGTGACGGTGCCGCCGCGGGTGGACGCCTCGGTGGGCAACCTGGCGGTGGCCCACACCGAGCGCACGATCGCCGGGCTCGAGCGCGCGCTCGAGGCGGCGGAGGCCGGCGCCTCGCCGGCGCTCTCGGCGGCGCTGTCCGCGGCGCGCCGCGGGCGCGGCGGGGACGGCCCGCCGGGGCTCGGGGCCGACGAGGCTCGCCGGCTCGAGGAGGTCCGCCAGGCCGTGGCGCGGCTCGGGCACGAGCGGCGCCGGCGCCAGGGTCAGCTGCGCCTTCAGCGCTGGCTGCGCCTGTGGCTCTGGCTGCACTGGCCCGTGGCCCTGGCGCTGCCGGTGGCCGTGGGGATCCACGCCTTCGACGCGCTGGGCGTGGGCCGGGAGGGCCGGCCGCGGGCGCCCGCCGAGCACGCCGACCCGTTCTCCTGCCGCGAGTGCCACCCGCGTCAGGTGGACGAGTGGCTCACCTCGATGCACGCGATGGCCGTGTCGGCGCCCACGGTGGACCTCCAGCACCGGCTGCTGGTGGCGGTGGAGCGCGCGCACGTGGCGGGGGGCGGCGCGCCCGTGGCCGGCGACCTGTGCGTGCGCTGCCACGCCCCCACCGGGCACCATCCCGGGCTCACGCCGCGCGCCGACCACGAGCCCTTGCTGGCGCGGCCCACCGAGCGCGCGCCGGCGAGCGCCTACGGCATCTCGTGCGTGGTCTGCCACCAGATCAGCGACGTGCGGGCCCACGCCGCGTTCGAGCGCCTGCCCCGGGAGGCGGGCGTGGAGCCCGTGGACGACCTCTCCACGATCGCCTTCCGCAACATCGACAACCTGCTCTTCGCGCCCGGGCGCACGCAGCGCGGCGCCTTCGGCGAGCCGTTGCCCGTGGGCAACGCGGCGCACGCGAGCGAGCGCGCGCCGGCCTTCGGCGGCGACGGGGACGGGGGCGGGCAGGCCGCGTTCTGCGCCTCCTGCCACACGGTCGTGGTGGACCGCCCGGACCGCGCGCTGAGCCGGGGCACGGGCGAGCCGGTCAAGCTGCAGAACACCTACCGCGAGTGGCAGGAGGGGGGCACGGCCGAAGGCGCGCTGAGCTGGGAGCGCGAGGGGGTCACCTGCCTGGACTGTCACGCCCGCGACCTCGGCCCGGTGGTGGCGGCGGTGCGGGCCTTCGCCGATCGCGGCAGCGGGGGCTTCCTGCCGCTGGAGCAGCGCCGCGGGCGCATCGTGGCCCTGGTGCGCGACGCCGCCCGGGGGCTGCTCCCGGGGGACGAGGCGCTGGCGGCCGAGCCGCGGGACGGGTTCGACCTGCCGCTGCCCCCCCGGCGCCGCTACACGCACGCCTTCACGGGCGTGGACCACCCGCTCGACGACGGGACGCCGGTGCTGCCGGGCACCCTGGGGCTGTCGGAGCCCGCGCGGCGGGCGCTGAACCTCGAGCTCAGGGCGCGCATGGAGCGGCGCATCGAGGACCTGCTGCAGGTGGCGGCCGCGGTCGAGATCGACCGTGTGGAGCGCGGCCGCGTGAGGGGCCGGCTGCTGAACCTGGCCACGGGCCACCACCTGCCGGCCGGCTTCGCCTTCGCGCGGGAGATGTGGCTCGAGGTGACGCGGCGGCGCGGGGCTGAGGTGCGGGTCGTGGCGGGGGGCGACGGCGCGGGCGGGGCGCTGGCCGCCGCGGCGGACCTCCCCGAGTCCGAGCGCACGCGCGAGGGCTTCGTGAACCTGCAGGCGGTGCTGTGGAACGGCACGGCGAAGCCCGAGGGCGAGCCCTACCATCGCGACGGCGAGACGGTGATCCAGATCGAGGTGCCCAAGGTGCTGGCGGGGCCGGCGGCGCGCGCGGCCGGCTTCGTGGACCGGCGCGGCCCGGTGCTGCCGGGGCACCTGCTCGCCTTCGACGTGGCCTGCGACGTGGAGCCGGGGGACGAGGTCACGGTGCGGCTCCTGTTCCGCAACTTCCCGCCGCGCTTCCTGACGACGCTGGCCGGCCGCCTGCGCGCGACGCCCGGGGGCCCGGGGGGCGCCACGCCCGAGGAGATCGCGCGCCTGGAGCGCCTGGTCCAGGGCCTGCGCATCCGCGAGATGGCCCGCGACCGCCGATAGGGTACCGAAGCGCGCAATCCAGGCGGCAGCGTGCGACGCGCTGGGCTGGGGGCGCTCGCGGCCCTTCCTCGGGCTCGTGTGGGCAGCACACACGTCGCCCTCCTCAGGGCCGCTCCGCTCCCCATCCAGCGCGTCGGTGGCAAGGCACGGCCCCCCAGAACCCGCCGGCGCCGGTCCACCGGGGCTCCCCCCGCCCGCCTCGGGCTCCGAACCGGCGGAACGGGCGCTGCGAAGCGCACGTCGGGGACGGGAGCGTGCGACGCGCTGGGCCCTACTTCGGGGCGCCGAAGACGCCCGTCCAGCGGTTGACCCCCGGGACCCTGCCGTTCACGCGGCTGAAGCCGGCGTCGCTCAGCTCGGGGTCGAGCAGCATGTCCCGATGCCGGGGGTTCTCCATCCACGCCCGAACGACCTCCTGGGGCGTGGCGAAGTCCTTGGCGACGACCTCGGCGTACACCCGGCCGACGTAGCCCTGGGCATGGACCCGCTGCCCCAGCGTGCCCAGGGTGGGGTCCTTCGAGTCGTGCCCCAGGTAGCCCTCGCGCAGCATCTCCTCGCTGTGCTGGCGGGCCGAGGCCCACAGCCGGGCGTCCAAGCGCAGGGCCGGCAGGCCCTTCTCCGTCCGCAACCGGTTCACCTCAGCCAGCGCCGCCAGGTCGTCCGCGCTCGGGACGGGGTGAACGGCCCGCCGAGCGGGGTCCGGAGGGACGCGGCCGTCGGGCGAGCGCAACGGGGTGGGAGGCATCGCCGGCGGCGGACCCGGGGGAGTTGACGGCAGCGAGGCGGGGGGCGGGGCGGGGGGTGGGGCGGCCGGCGGGCCGACCGACGGGGCGGCCGGTGGGGCCGGCG
>CAZPOZ010000064.1:0-10006 GCA_964588235.1 uncultured Planctomycetales bacterium | reverse complement strand
CTCGCGCTGGCGGTGGGGGGGTGGCTGGGCGCGCGCCTGGCCCGTGCCGGCGCGGGCCTCGCGGCGGTGGCGCTGCTGCTCGCGCTCTCGGCGCCGGTGGCGGCGGCGACGGCGCTCCTGGGCCCGACGCTGGCCGAGGCGCTGGTGCCCCGCGGCATCGACGCCCTGCGCGTGCTGCCCGTGGCCTTCGGGGCCAGCCTGGCGCTGGCCGCGGTGTTCCTGGCGCTGCCCTGCGTGCTGCTGGGCGCCGTGCCGGCGGTGCTCGTCCCGGCCCTGGCCGCGCGCGTGGGCCTGCCCCGGGCCGCGGGGCTGGTGGCCTCGGCCGGCACCCTGGGCTCGGTGCTGGCGACCTTCGGCACCCCGTTGCTGCTGGTGCCGCAGCTGGGCTCGCCGCGCGCCCTGCTGCTCGTGGGGGCGGCGCTGTGCGGCGGCGCGCTGCTGGCCCGCCCGCGCGCGCGGCGCCCCGGCGCGGGGGCGGCGCTGGCCGTGGCGGCGCTGGCGGCGGGCGTGGTCGCGCTGCCGCGCGGCCCCGTGCGCTCGCACCCGGGCCAGCTCGAGGAGCGCGAGTCGGCCTACCAGTCGGTGCGCGTCGTGCGTGAGCGCGTGCAGGCGCTTTCCCCAGAGCCGCCCCCCGCGTGGGGCGGGCGCGCGGTCGAGGTGGAGGCGCTGTTCCTGCGCCACGACGAGGACGCGGAGACCTACCAGAGCCTGCGGCTGCTCGGCGCAGGGACGCAGGCGCTCACCGGCGGCCGCTACTACGAGCAGCTGGCGCTGGGCCCGCGGCTGCTCCCCTGGGCGCCGGGCAGGCCCCTGAGCGTGCTGATCGTCGGCTACGCCGGCGGGGCCGTGCACCGCGTGCTCCAGGCCACCCTGCCTCCCGGCCGCGCGCTCCACGTGGTCGGCGTGGAGATCGACCCGTTGGTGGTCGAGATGGCGCGGCGCCACCTCGGCCTGGGCGAGCTCGAGGACGGTCGCTTGAGGCTCGTGACGGGCGAGGACGCGCGGACCGTGGTCAACGCCCTGCCCGCGGCGGAGCGCTTCGACCTCGTGCTGGTGGACGCCTACGCGCGGACGAACTACATCCCGTTCCAGCTCGCGACGCGTGAGTTCTTCGCCGCCGTCGCGCGCCACCTGGCGCCCGGGGGCTGGATCGGCGTCAACGTGCTGGGCACGGGTCTGACCGGCCGGGTCTGCCGCGCGGTGGCCAGCACGCTGGAGGCCGCGGTCGGGCCCACGTACCTGCACCCGAACGTGTGGTTCTCCGGCAACGTGATCCTGTGGAGCTCGCCCGACCCGCAGGCCCGGCCGCGGCTCCACCTGGGGGGCCCCGAGGACCGGCTCCACCCGCTGCTCGAGGTCAGCGCCTACGCGCTCGAGCGGTTGGCCGTGCGCCACCGGCCCGAGCGGGATGGGGGGGTGGTGTTGACCGACGACTGCTCCCCCAGCGACCGGCTGGCCGACGAGGAGCTGGGCCTGTGAGCCCCACCGGCGCCGGGCGACGGCCGCGTCGCGGGCCCCGGGCCCCCGGGGCAGGTCGGACGCTGCTCGCGGCCGCGGTCGCGCTCGCGCTGGGGGTCCGGGCCGACCCGGCCCGGGCGGAGGAGCCGGCGGCCCCCGTGGCGCTCGACCCGCTGGAGCGGGCCTTGTGGGTGGGGCAGGGCGGCGAGGCCCCGGCTGGCCCCGAGGGCGCCGAGCCCGCCTGGCTGACCCGGCTCTGGTGGGGCTGGTGGCGCCTGGGCCCTGGAGCCCGCCTGGCCGAGCCCCCGGCGATCCCGTCGTCCTACGCCAGCGCCCTGGTGACCGAGCGCGACCACCGGGAGCGCCTGGGGTCGGCCGGCCTCCCGGAGGCCGGGGTGCTGGCCGGGCTCCCGCCCGACGCGGACGGGGTGCTCGCCCACGCCCTTCGACTCCAGCGCTACGTCTACCGCCCCCCAGCGCCGGAAGACGACCCTGATCCGGAGGTGTCTGAGGCGGCCCGGGCCGCCCGGGACCTGGCCCAGGAGCGTCGCCGAGCCTCGTTCTGGCTGGCCACGATCGCCCTCGGCCTGCTGCTGGCCCTGAGCGCTGTCGTGGGGTTGGCCCTGCGCCCGCGTCGCCCCGACGCCGGGTCCTGACCCGCGGACGTCTCGGCCTGCGCCGCCCGACCCCCAGCCGGAACGCACCATAAGAACCATTATCGGAAGTCATGGAGCCAAGACGCTCACTTGGCGTTGGGAATGCTGCAACACGTTCTTTGACAAGGTTTTGCGGCATTCCCGAAGTCGATACACTCGATCGATTCGCGCGTCCCCGCCCCGTGGTCTTCAGCGTTGGATGAACTGGCCGTTCCCCAGCCGGGCCAGCTCCTTGAGGAACTCCACGTCGGCTTCGCCCACGGCCACGCAATGCAGCGTGAGATGCGCGGCCCGGTTCCACTCGGCGACCTCTTCCAGGATGCGCTTCGGATCCTGGATCTTGCCCGCCGTGGGGGTGCCGTCGGTCAGGAAGTAGACCGTGTCCACCAGCGGCTCCCCCGTAGCCTGCAGCGCCACGCGGAAGGCCGCCTCGAGCGCGTCGTGGATGTTCGTCCCCCCCAGCGGCGCCCGGGCCTCGATCCACTCCTTGGCCCGCCGGCGGAGGTCCTCGGTGGCCACCACCATGCCCGCCTGCCAGGGCACCACCTCGTGGTTGAACAGCAGCACGTTGAAGCGGTGCCCGTCGGAGACGTTGAAGATCGCCCCCAGCAGCTCCTTCTTCGCCACGCTGAGCCGGTCGGGGTTCGGCCGGTCCTTCTGCATGGGCTTGTCCATGCTCCCCGACACGTCGAGCACGAACAGGATGCGCTCGCTGAAGGTCTGGATGCCGTAGAAGGTCACGCCCTTGCCGGCCTGGCCCGCCGGCGGCCGCTCGGCCGGGTCCTTGGGCATCGTGAAGCCGGCCTTGGCCTCGGCCCACCAGCGCTTCCAGGGGTCCTCGTAGGGCCCGTGCGTCTGCCCCGTGAGGCTCTGCAGCGCCTCGTGCGCGTCGGTGCGCAGCCGGCCGACGTCCTCCCGCGCCAGGAAGGCGATCAACGGCTCGATGGCGCCCTGCCGGTGGACCCGTTGGAGCGCGCGCAGCGTCGCGGCCACCAGCGGGAACTGGTCCTTGCCCAGCTGCAGGTTGGCCAGCACGGCCTCCGGCAGGGTCTCGTCCCGCGTCCCCGCCAGGTTGAGCACCGCGGCGGCCCGGGCCCGCGGCGGCAGCGTGCCGTCGCCGGCCTCCCGGCGCATGCGCGCGCGGGCCGGTGGCGCCTCCAGCCCCCCCACGGCGTCCACGAAGCGCACCGCCTCGGCGGGGTCGGGGCTGCGCAGCCAGACCCGCTCGAGCAGGTCCAGGCCCTGCTCGAGGGCCGGCGGATCGAGGTTGGCCAGCAGGCGCGCGGCGGCGGCCACCGCCAGGTCCAGCAGGCCCTCCGTGCGCACGTACTCGTTCTCCAGGTTCCGGAGGCTCTCCAGCGCAGCGTCGCGCTCCTTGGCGATCTTGCGCTCGCGCTTGTTGAAGGCGTCGGTGGCCTTGGGCGACTGGTCGTTGCGCTCCGAGAACAGGCGCTCGAGCTCCTGGAGGTCGTTGATCGTCTTCTCGTAGGCCTGCTCGGCCTGCGCCTGGCGGGCGCGCACGCGCTGCACCAGGTCCGCGGCCTTGCGCGCTCCCTCCGTGACCACCTCCAGGAGCCGGGGGTCGCGGCCCTCGGCCAGCGGGGCGAAGGCCTTCGCCCGCCGCGCGGGGTCCTTGTCTTCCAGCGCCCGGAGCACCTGCTCCTTGAGCGGCTTGAGGCCGTCCTCGGCGCGGGCCCGCGCCGCCACCGCCCCGAGCGTGAGGGCCAGGAGCGCGGCCAGCAGGAGCGGCGGCGGGAGGAGGCGGCTGGGCATCGGTTGGGCTCCCGGGGCCGGGTGCTCGCGCCCCACGGTGAGCTCCGTTCTACCCTACCGGCTCTCCTCCGTGATCGCGTCGGGGGGCACGGTGAGCGGCCGCGTCAGGCTGCGCTTGGCCCGGACGGCGGCCAGGAAGCGCTCGCGCAGGGCCTCGTAGAAGGCCCGGGGATCGACGTCGGCCGGGATCGGCGCCTGGCCGCCCGCGTAGGTCTCGTGGCCGCCCCCGTGCCCCGCGGAGACCTCGCGGGCCACGAGGCCGGCGTCCACGCCCTCGACCTGGAGGGCGCGGATGGAGAAGTAGCACACCCCCTGGCTGACGCCGGCCACGAGGGCCCACTTCGTGCCCTCGAGCCGGAACAGCAGGTCGGCGATCTCGGCCACGGCGTCGCCGTAGGAGATGGGCCCCACCCAGGTCGTCACGGCGAAGTCGGTGATCTGCGCCCGCCGCAGGCCGTTCTCGAGGATCTGGAAGTACTCCTGCGTCACCCGCGCGCGTTCGATCTTGCCCAGCAGGCGCTTGTCGGCCAGCGCGAAGACGCGCTCGTAGACCGCTTCGTCGCGCGGACCCGTGCCCCGCGCGAGGTCCAGCGTGTCGGTGCGGATGCCGTAGGTCAGCGCGGTGGCCACGCGCTCGTCCACGGGGAACCCGTTGTCGATCAGCAACGCCCCCACCATCGTGCTCGTGCTGCCGAACTCCGGATCGAGCATCGAAAGCGCCACGCCCTCGAAGGGGCGGCGCTGGGGATGGTGGTCGATGACCACGTGGGGCACGACGCCCGGCGGCAGCCGGCAGGTGCCGGCGCCCGGATGCGTGTCCACCACCACGAAGAAGTCGTGGGCCGCGTAGTCGAGGTTGGGCGTGAGCACGATCTGGATCTTGAGCCAGCGCAGGAGCGCGCGGTTCTCGGCCCGCCCCACCAGGCCCGTGTAGGCCAGCACGGCCTCCAGGCCCAGCGCGCGGCGCAGCAGGTACTGCACCCCCACCGCGGCGGCGATCGCGTCCGGGTCGGGGTTGTGCTGCAGGTGGATCAGCGGGCGGCGCGCCCGCCGCGCCAGGTCGAGGAAGCGCCGCAGCAGCGTGGCGCTGGCCGGCTGCGGGGGGAGCAGGTCGGTGGCCGTGCCTTCCGCGGGGAACATCGCGCGCCCCTCAGCGCCGGGACCAGGTGGAGAGGGCCTCCACCAGCAGGCGCACGCCGTAGCCCGTGGCGCCCTTGCGCAGGGGCCCCGCGTCGCGCTCGGTCCAGGCCATCGAGGCCACGTCCAGGTGCGCCCAGGGCAGGCCGCCGACGAACTTCTCCAGGAACGCGGCCCCGGTCTGGACGCCGGCGCCGGGGGTGCCCAGGTTGCTCACGTCGGCGAACACGCTGTCGAGCTGGCGGCGGTAGCCGTCCACGAGGGGCAGGCGCCACAGCGGCTCGCCGCTCGCGCGCGAGGCGGCCAGCAGGTGCTCGGCCAGGCGATCGTCGTTGCCGACCAGCGCGGCGAACTGGTCGCCCAGCGCGATGCCGCAGGCGCCCGTGAGCGTGGCCACGTCGATCAGCGCCCGGGGGCGGGGCCTGAGGTGCTTGCTCGCGTAGGCCAGGGCGTCGGCCAGGATCAGGCGCCCCTCGGCGTCGGTGTTCTTGACCTCGATCGTGACCCCGTTGCTCGCCTTGAGCACGTCGCCCGGCTTGTAGGCGTTGCCGTCGGGCATGTTCTCGGCGAGCGGCACCAGGCCCACGACCCGCAGCGGCAGCTTCAGGCGCGCCACCGCGGCCAGCGCGCCCAGGACGGCGGCCCCGCCGCACATGTCGAACTTCATGTCCTCGAGCTTGGCCGCGGGCTTGATCGAGATGCCGCCGGTGTCGAAGGTGATGCCCTTGCCCACCAGCGCCACGGTCGGCACGCGCCGCCGGCCCGCCGGCGCGTAGGTGAGCACGACCAGCTTGGGCGGCTCGGCGCTGCCGCGCGCCACGCCCAGCAGCGAGCCCATGCCCAGCCGCTCCATGTCGGCCTTCTCGAGGACCGTCGCCTCCAGGCCCTCGGCCTCGGCCAGGGCAACGGCCCGCGCCGCGACCCAGGCCGGCGTGGCCACGTTGCCCGGCTCGTTGCCCAGGTCGCGCACGAAGTTCGTCGCCTCGGCCAGGACGCGGCCGCGGGCGACGCCCCGGCGCACGGCGGCCCGCGAACGCGGGCCGGTGGCCAGGGTCAGGCGCGTCACCTGGGAGCGGCTCTTCTCGGTCTTGTGCGCTTCGTAGCGGTACAGCCCCAGCAGCCCGCCCTCGACCAGCGCCGCGGCCGCGCGCTCGGGCTCGAAGGCCCGGCCGGGGCCGCTGGGCACCTCCAGGGTCAGCTCGGCGCCGCCCTGGTCGCGGGCGGCCCGGAGGCCGGTGGCCGCGGCGCGACGCAGCGCATCGGCGTCCACGCGGCGCGCCTCCCCCAGCCCCACCAGGGTCAGCGCCCCCACCCGGCCGCCCCGGCCGGAGAGCAGGGTCTGCACCTGGCCGGCCGAGCCGTCGAACAGGCGTCGCGCCGCCAGGGCGCGGGCCTGCCGCCTGAGCTCGGGCCCGAACGCGCCGGCCCGCCGCACGACGTCCTCGCCCTTGGCGAGCAGCAGCACCGCGCCGGCGTCGCGCACGCGGGCGGGGGGGACGGCCTGAACGAGGATCTCCATGCAGCCTCCGGTGCGCACGGGGTGCGCGGACGGGTCTCAGCGGCGCTTCTCGTAGCCCAGGGCGCGGACGATCCGCAGCACCTCGCTCCAGGTCGGGAAGGCCCGCCCGGTGCGCTGCTTGTGGACGTTGATCGCGTTGATCAGCTCGAGCTCGTCCGCGCCCAGGTCGTAGGCGTTGATGTTGCGGGGGGCGCGGCGCTCGCCCTGGCGGCGGTCCCCCCCGCTGCGGCGTTCCACGGCCACGGGCTCGGTGCGCTGCCGCCGGTCGCCCTGCCGCCGGTCGGACTCGCTGCGCCGGTCGGCCGGCGGCGTCGCGGCCGCCTCGGCAGGCGCGTGCGGAGGGGGCTCGTCAGGCCGGGCCATGGGCAGCCAGGAGCCTACGGGGGCGACGGTGCGCCGCCAGACCTGCCTGCGGTGGCCGGCCGGCCGACGGGGGCGAAGTCGAGGGTCAGCGGGGGGCCCGGGGCACCAGGACGGCGCGCAGGGTGGTCGTCCGGCCCTCCTCCAGGACCACCGTGCCCTCGAAGAAGAGGGACTGCTCCTCGGAGACGGCCCGGACGGTGACGGGACCGGGGGCCAGGGGCAGGTCGCCCCGGAGGAACAGGGGGCGCGGCGGCCCGTCGCCCTCGGCGATCTCCAGGCGCACGTCCTTGGGGACCCGACCCTGGGCGTCGCCCACGTCGACGACGCGCAGGAAGGCCGGGCGGCGCAGCTGCCAGGGCCCCACGAGCGTGCGACGGCCCTCGAGCAGCTCGAAGGGCTCGCTCACGAAGGGCAGGTAGCCCGGGGCCGAGACCTCGGCCCGGTAGCGCCCGGGCACGAGGCCGTCCTCCTCGAGGCGGCCTCCGCGCGTGGTGAAGGTGCCGCGGGCCGAGTCGGGGCGCCCCCCCTCGCCCGGGACCAGCAGGGTCAAGGTGGCCGGGTCGACCGCGCGACCGTCCCCGTCGAGCACCCTGAGGCTCAGCTGCGCGCCGCCGGCCGTCTCGAAGGTGGCCCGGGTCACCTGGCGCGGCTCGATCCGCACGACCTGGGGCCGGCCGGCCACCTCGCCGGCCCGCACGGAGAGGCGGTACTCGCCCGGCACCAGGGACTCGAGACGGAAGCGACCCTGGGCGTCCACGGGCGCGAAGGTGCGCTCGATGGCCCGCCGCTGACCCTCCCCCAGGCCCAGGGGCTCCACGAGCACCTCCACGCGCCCGCCCGGCGGCCGGGTGGTCAGGCCCGCCAGGGTGCCCTCGAAGCCGCCCCGGCTCTTCACCGTCCAGACCAGGCTCTTCGTGTTCTCGGGGATCTGCACGACCTCCTGCGAGCCGAAGGAGCCGTGGATCAGCATCGCCTTGTACGGGCCGTAGGAGAGCCCCGAGAGGCGGAAGGTGCCGTCGTCGCGCGTGAGCCCGAAGCGCGCCCGATCGCGGTAGAAGGGGTGCTGCTTGTACTGGCTGACGTGCTCGAGGCGGATGAGCACGCCGGCCACGGGTTCGGGCACCGGGGCGTCGGTCACCACGCGGCCCTCGATCCAGCTGCCCGTCGCGAGCCGGTAGGTCCGCTCCAGCGTCTTGCCGGGCTCGAGCACGGGTCGCACCGCGACGCCGTGCTCGTCGGCGTCGAAGTCGGTCCACATGTAGTCGGGATGCTCGATCACGACGTGCACCTGGACGGAGTCGTCCACGGGGCCGAAATGGAAGGTGCCGTCGCTGCCCGTGCGCGTCACCAGCGCCTCGGAACGGCTCTCCTCGAGCCCCCAGACCTCGGGGCCCAGGACGCGGCCCAGGAAGCTCCCCAGGGTGGCGTGCTGCGCCAGGGGGCGCGGCTTCTGCTCCTTGGGCATGGGGGCGAAGGCCTGGCCCGGCTCGGGGTTGGGCGCGTAGGGCGCGATCTGCTGCAGGTAGATCTCCACCTTGGCGCCCGACACCGGGCGCCCGGCCGGATCCACCACGTGCCCGAGCAGCAGCCCGCCGGCCTTGAGCACGATCCGCAGGGGGTCCTCGGGTCGGCCGGTCGCCACCGCGTTGGGGGCGTAGAGCTTGTGCCAGGCCACCGCCATGCGCACGACGTGACGCACCCCGGCCCGCGTGGTGAAGCGCCCCTGGGCGTCGGTCGTGGCGCGGTCGGCGACCTCGTGGTCGCCGATCCGCGGGACCAGCGCCGGGTCGAAGTCGGACCCGTCGGCCTTGAACTGCGGCAGCGCGAGGTCGAGCCCGCCCTCGTAGCGGATCAGCAGCACGGTGGCCCCGGCGATGGGCCGGCCCTGCTCGTCCACCACCTCGCCTGCGAAGGTGCCCCCGAGCTGCTCGGCGGGCCGGGGCGCCAAGGAGCCGTCGGTTCCCGCCGGACGCGCGCGCTTCACGGGGTCGAGCGGCAGCAGCGCCTCGGGCTCCTCGCCCGCCCGCAGGAAGAAGAGCAGCGCCGCCGCCCCGGCGGCCAGCGCCAACAGGGGCAGCAGCAGCTTCAGGGAACGCATGCGCGACTCCGGGCCGGCCCGCCGCCCGGCCCCAGTCTACAACGTCCGGGGCGGGGTCCCGGCTGCGGCGGCCGCGCTGCGCGTCAGGGCAGGCGGAGGCCCGCTCCGGGCGGCGGCAGGCGCACGCCCGCCGGGTCGAAAGGCCCGGAGGGCTCCGTCCGGTAGGAGTCGTCGTCGTCGTGATGCGTGGAGAACTCGATGATCTCGCTCTCCTCCAGGCCGGAGAACCGGTGGAGCAGGCGCTGCGGGATGTGCTGCACGTCGCCTGGGAGCATCAGCCGGTCGCCCGCTTCGGTCTCCAGCAGCACGCGCCCCTTGACCACGTAGAAGGTCTCGTCCTTCACCTTGTGGTAGTGCATCGAGCAGCGCCACCCCCGACGCAGCAGCAACCGCTTGCCGCAGTACTCGCGGTTGACGAGCCAGAGCTCCTCGCCCCAGGCCTTGGGGACGCGCGGGATGGGGTCGCTGCCGCTCATCGGCGCATCTTCGCCGGAGCCCGGGCCCCGTCCACCTCGGCGCCCCCCCGGGGGGGCGCGCGCCTCAGGGCAACGAGGCCGTGCGCACCAGGCCCTCGATGAGCGCCGGGAAGGCGATGCCCACGGCGGCCGCGGCCCGGGGCACCAGGCTGCGCGCCGTCATCCCCGGCATCGTGTTCGTCTCCAGCACGTGCAGCAGTCCGGCCTCGTCCAGGATCAGGTCGGTGCGCGAGAGCCCGCGCAGCCCCAGCAGCGCGTGCACCTCCAGGGCCAGGGCGCGGGCCTGCTGCTCGAGCCCGGGCGTGAGCGGCGCCGGGCAGAGCTCCTCCGCGCCGTCGCTCGCGTACTTCTCGTGGTAGTCGAAGCAGCGGCCGCGCCGCGGTCGGATCTCGATCACGGGCAGCGAGGCGGGCCGTCCGGTCTCCCGATCGTCCAGCACCGCCACCGTCAGCTCACGTCCCCGCACGTAGGCCTCGACGAGCAGCCGCCCGGCGCCGGGCGCGAGCGCCTCCAGCGCCTCCACGAC
>CAZPOZ010000063.1:0-10018 GCA_964588235.1 uncultured Planctomycetales bacterium | reverse complement strand
TTGATTGTTCGTATCCTAGCGGAGGCCTCCGACAGCCCCCGGCGCGGGGGGACGCGGGGGCCGGGATCGGGGGGCGCGAGCGGCGCGCGGCCCTAGGCGCCGGATGCCGGGCAGCGGCGCGGGCTCGCTTCGACCCATCGGCCCGGAGGCCAGAACTCAGGCCGCCGCGGGCGGATGGGGGCGACTCTGCGTCTGACATCGCCCCCCTACCGGCGCCGGGCCTCGAACACGTGTCGAGGGGGGCCTGATGACGGGGGTACCCCGCTTAGAGATGACACCCCCGCCCGGCCTCGGAGGGGCCGGCCCTGGTGAGCATGATCCGCACCGTCACGCAGGGCCGGGAGGTCCACGTGGCCCTGGAGGCCAGCGGGGAAGTCGCTACGGAAGGTCCGCGGGGCGCCCCGCCAACTTGGTGGCGATGCCCCTCAGCCCTCTTCACGTTCGGCGAGTACTCGCCGAGCTCGTTCGACCAATTGGTCGGTTGCGATCAAGGAGTCAGTGAAACTCAATCTCGCAATGAGACTGTGGAGCACGTCCACGAGGGCCTGACGGTCGCCGATTGCGCGTTCCAGTGCATCGCAGAGACGAGGAACGAGCACGCGAGAACGAGCGATGAACTCAGCGTTCTCACCGCTCTGAGACGACAAGGCGAGGTTGGGATCTTGGAGAAGCGCGATGGCTACAACAGTCGTAGGATGGTCCCACTTCTCGACATCTAGAAGACCCGCCCCCTTCTCGGTCGTCAGGTAGTACGCCGTCATGAGTGACGGGTCGTCCGTCCGCCGCACGTGCCATGGCCCAGGGGTAGCCGCATCCGCCAGGCGTCGCAGCTCACGGACCAAGTCTGCGCTCTGATGATTGGTGGTCATGTTGCGCCTCACGGGTGATCTGACGTGACCGGCACTCGGGGAGGTCCACTGGCAGAGGTCATTCCACTGAGTGAGACGAGTACGATCAAGTCCTTTGGATCCCAATTGCGAACCGAGATGATGCGTCCTTTCGGGAAACCTAGGATTCGATGCAGTGCCTGGGCTTGCCAGAAGTCGCCAGTGATGAAACGCCCCCCAGTCCGCTGCAAGTGCCCGAACGCACTCGCGGCAATCTCGGCATCGGGCATCCTGATCCTCGTGGCAAGTTCGGCGACGCTCTTCGCAGATCCCTCGGGGATGAAGAGAGCCCTTGCCTGTGCCCTGGACAACCCCTCCACGATTTCCAGCTTGGTTCGTCCGAGTTCAGCCACCGCGCGTGGCGCCACTCCGATCTCACCTCCATCGAACGCGGCGAGAGTGCGCGATCTGGATGGGCGCACGTCACCCGGGCGTCTGGCCAGTAGATCGAGCAAGGCGCTCGTGTCGGCGGCGTCACCTGGTCTGTGTGCGACTTCCTTCGCTGTTGCCCCACGCCCCCCACCCGCACCGCCCTGCCCGCCAGCCTGGGCACCCGCCACGGCGCCCAGGACCGCGCTCTGGAGCACGCCCTCCAGGGTGAGGCCCCGAGCCGGGTCGATCAGCGCGCCGGCCAGGGCGCCTCCCAGCGCGCCCGCCAAGGCCCCACGCGCCGACGCGCTGCGGATCCCGCCGAACAGGCCGGCGTACTCGCTCGCACGGGCTCCCAGGACGCCCGCGCCCGCCACCGCGCCCCCCGACGCGACCTCAGCAAGGAACCCCAGCACGTCCCCGGCCTTCAGGTGCGCCTGGGCGTCGGGACGCACGCCCGCGGCCAAGCCCCCCGCCACCACCTGCGCGGAGGCGCTGCCCAGCCCCAGCGCGTGGAGCGCTCGAGCCGCCCGGGCCAGCCCCAGGCTCTCGCCCGCCAGCTCCCCGCCCATCACCAGCGCCGACGTCCACCAGCGCGACTGCGCCGACCTCCGCAGGTCCTCCGCCGTGCCGGCGATCCCCAGCCCCTCCCTCAGGTCCGCTGGGTCCAGCAGGCCGAACGTGAAGCCCCGCACCGGGGAGTACAGGATGTAGCCTGCCTCCTCCAGCCACGTAGGCCGCCCGTACTCCTCGATCGCGCGCCGCCGCTCCCGCTCGAGCCTGTCGTGGCGCTCCAGGTAGCGCTTCACGGTACGCGCGTCGTGGGGCAACCCCTGCAGGGCGCGCAGCGCCTGCTCGGTGGCGGGATCCTGGGGGTAGTCGAGCATGCGCTCCACGACGGCGGGCCCGCGCTTGGCCACCTCGAACGCCATGGCCTCGCGGCTCGCCGTGGGGAACGCGCTCGCCACGTGCTCGCGCAGGCGCCGCGCACGCGCCTTGGCGAAGCCCTCGCTTGCGCTCTCCAGCACCTGCGGGGGCAGCACCGAGGCCAGCCACTGCTCCTTCGTCTTGCCGCGCATCGAGTCGCCCGCCTTCGCGAGCCGGTACGCGTCGAGCGCCTCGAAGGGCCCGCCACCGTCGGGCAGCGCGAAGAAGCGGCCGGCCTCCAACTCGACCCGCATGCGCTGCGCCGCGTCCCACATCTCGCCCGCCAGCCGCCAGGCCAGCTCCTCGAGCTCGAGCACGCGCAGGATCGGCAGGGCCCAGGCCTCGGCCAGCTCCGCCAGGTCCGCGTCGGTCGGCGCCCAGCCGCCCGCGCCCGGCTCCGACGGGCCCGGGCGCGCGCCCTCGGGGCTCCACCCTTCCCCCGACGCGGGCACGCCTCCCGGCGGCGCCAACGTCCCCCCGATCAACGCCCCCGTGAACCCGCTGGCGCCGGCCGCCTGCCGGCCGGCCTCGGCCCGCGCGCGGGACCTGCCCGGGGAGCCCCGTGCCGGCCGACCCCCTGGAGCGCCGCGAACACCTCGGATCCCGCCCCCGAGCGTCAACGCGCCCAGGGTGGGAGGCGGGGTCGTGAGCAGGATCGGTCGCGCCACGGGGGGAGCCGCAGGCGCGAGCGTAGCCGGACCTGACGACGCAGGAGGAAGCCCCAGCGGCTCCAGCGCCGGCCCGGGCGCGCTCAGCGCCTGCGCCTCCACGCGCGTCACCCGGGCGGACGGTCGGCCCCGCGCCGCGTGCTCGAGCTGCGCCAGCACGACGTCGCTGGCCACATCCTCCCAGTCGATCCAGCCGCCGTGGAGCCGCCACGCCTCCTTCGCCGCCCCCCTCCGGGCGGACTCGAGGTCCCGCCTGTGCGCGTCCGCATCCCGGGGAAGAACGCCCTCCCCGCGCCACCCGTCCGCGCCAGGTAGGACCGATGCACTTGCCCGACCGACCGAACCTGCGCGCGCTCGCGCCGCAATCGGCGGGCCCTGCTCGCAACGCCCCGGGTCGCTCTTCACCTCCAGCCCTCCCGAGGGCCCGGCCTCTGGGGAGACTCCAAGACCCACGCCGACCCTACGCCCCAGGGACGCGCCCAACGCAGGGCCTTCCTACCCCGAGCGGGAGGGCTTGGGTAGGGGGTCCCGCGAGGGCGCAACGCAGGCCCGCAGGGGGAAAGGGGGGCGACTCTGCGTCTGACACCCACGTGCGTCCGCTACCGTGCCGGCGCACACCCCCAACCCCGAGGACGCCATGCGCCCCGCCCCGGACGCCCCCGCCCTGCCGCCGCTGCCCTACGCGCCCATCCAGCGGCTGACCCACCCCTTCCAGCGCTTCCTCGCCGTCGAGGCCGCCAGCGGGTTCGTGCTCATCGGCTGCACGCTGATCGCCCTGCTCGCCGCCAACACGGCCTGGGCCCCCGGCTGGCGCGGGTTCTGGGACACGCGCCTCACCGTCGAGGTGGGCGACCTGCGCCTCGCCTACCCCCTGTGGTACTGGGTCAACGACGGGCTCATGGCCCTGTTCTTCTTCGTCGTGGGCCTGGAGATCAAGCGGGAGCTCGTCGCCGGCGAGCTCAGCGACCGGCGCAAGGTCACCCTGCCCGTGGCCGCCGCGATCGGCGGCGCCGCCGTGCCCGCCCTGATCGACGCCGTGCTGCGCGCCGGCACCCCCGACGCCCGCGGCTGGGCCGTGCCCATGGCCACCGACATCGCCTTCGTCGTCGGCTGCCTCGCCCTCCTGGGCCCCCGCGTCCCCCGCGGCCTCAAGGTGCTCATGCTCTCGCTGGCCATCGTGGACGACCTGCTGGCGGTGATCGTGATCGCGCTCTTCTACAGCGGCAGCCTCGCCACCGGCTGGATGGCCGCCGCCGCGCTCGGGCTCGCGCTCGTGCTGCTGCTCAACCGGCTCGGCGTGCGCCCCGTGCCGATCTACGTGCTCGTCGGCGCCTTCGTCTGGCTGGCCACGCTCAAGTCGGGCATCCACCCGACCGTCGCCGGCGCGGTCCTCGGCCTGCTCACCCCCGCGACCCCCTGGATCGCCGCCGACCCCCTGCGGAGCCTGCTCGGCGCCGGGCACCGCGCGCTCGCCGGGCCTCCGCCTCCCCCCCACGACGCCGAGCAGGAGATCCTCGGCCGCGTCGAGCTGGCCGCGCGCGAGGCGCGCTCCCCGCTCGAGCGCCTGGAACACCTGCTCCACCCCTGGGTGGGCTTCGTGATCATGCCGATCTTCGCGCTGGCCAACGCCGGCCTGCCCCTCGCCGACGCCGACGCCACCAGCGCCGGCGCGCTGGCCGTGGCCGCCGGGCTCGTGCTGGGCAAGCCGCTGGGCTTCCTGCTGGCGGCCGCGCTCGTCGTGCGCACGGGCCTGGCGCGCCTGCCCGAGTCCGTGTCCTGGCGCGCGATGGTCGGCGCCGGCTGCCTGGCCGGCATCGGCTTCACCATGTCGCTCTTCGTCGCCAGCCTGTCCTTCGAGGGCCGCGCGCTGCTCGACGCCAAGTCGGGCGTGCTGGCCGGCTCCCTCGTGAGCGCCCTGCTCGGCATGGGCCTCCTGCTGCGCGCGCTGCCGCGCGCCGCCGCTCAGGCGGAGAAGTAGCGCGCGTCGGGGTGGTGCAGCACGAGCGCCGAGACGCTCGCCTCGGGGTCCATCATGTGGCCCTCCGTGAGCTGCACGCCGATCTCCTCGGGTCGGAGCAGCCGGAAGAGCTTCTCCTGGTCGGCCAGGTCGGGGCAGGCCGGGTAGCCGAACGAGTAGCGCTTGCCGCGGTAGGCGCAGCGGAAGCGCTCCTCCATGCTCGTCGTGGCGGGATCGGGGAAGCCCCACAGCCGCCGCATCTCGCCGTGCAGCCACTCGGCCGCCGCCTCCGCGGTCTCCACCGCCAGCGAGCCCAGCGCGTGGCTCTCGACGTAACGCCCGGCGTGCCGCAGCCGCTCCACCTCGGCGCGCACGCCTTCGCCCGCCGTCGTCACGAACAGGCCCACGTGGTCGCGGCCGTCGGGCCCGGGCACCACGTAGTCGGCCAGGCACAGCCCCTCGCCCGCGCGCTGGCGCGGGAAGGTGAAGCGCTCGCGCTCCCCCCCGCCCTCGGGATCGAGCACGACCACCGTCTCGCCCTCGACCGTCACGGGGAACCAGCGGTACACGGCCCGCACCCGCAGCCCGCCCGCGCGGCCCCGCTCCATCAGCCCCCCCACGACCTGCTCGAGCTTCACCGCCTTGGGATCGCGCTCGGCCAGCAGCGTGGGCACGTGGCCGCGCAGCCCCAGGTGCTTGCCGTAGAGCATCTGCGGGTTGAGCCAGGCCCAGACCGTGTCGAGGTCCACGCGGTCGAGCACGGTCCGGGCCAGCGGCGGCGTGGCGGGCCGCGGCACGTCGGCCCGCACGGCCGCGGAGCGGGCGCCGGCCGGGCGGCGCGCGGCCACGGCCGCCGCGCGCTCGGGGGCCGCGGCCGCCTTGGCCTCCTCCTCGTCGAGCGTGGCCACCAGCGCGCCGCGCTCCACGGGGTCCTGGAAGCGGTTGGCCAGCGAGAGGCCCGACATGGCGTCCCGCGCGTAGGCCACCGGGCCCCGGTAGGCCGGCGCGATCCGCCGGTAGGTGAACGCCGGCGAGAGCGCCGCGCCCCCCACGAGCAGCGGCGCGTCGATCCCCGCCTCGCGCAGGTCCTCCGCCGTCGTGACCATCATCTGCGCGCTCTTCACGAGCAGCCCCGACAGGCCGATCAGGTCGGGCGCGTGCTTGCGCGCGGCCTCGATCAACGCCTCGCTCGGGATCTTGATGCCGAGGTTGACGACCTCGAAGCCGTTGTTCGACAGCACGATGTCGACCAGGTTCTTCCCGATGTCGTGGACGTCGCCCTTGACCGTGGCCAGCAGCACGCGCCCGCGCCGCGGCCCGCCGCCCTTGGGCATGTGGGGCTCCAGGTGGGCCACCGCGGCCTTCATCGCCTCCGCGCTCTGCAGCACCTCGGCCACGATCAGCTGGTTGGCGTTGAACAGCCGGCCGACCTCGGCCATCCCCGCCATCAGCGGGCCGTTGATGACGTCCAGGGCCTGGGGCCAGCGGGGGTCCTTCAGGGCCAGGTCCAGGTCGGCCGTGAGCCCGTCCTTGCTGCCCTCGATCACGTAGCCGGCCAGGCGCTCCTCCAGCGGCCGGTCGGCCTGCCGCTGCCGGGCCGCGCTGAGCCCCTTGCCGGCGCGCCCCCGGAAGTGGGCCGCGAAGGCCGCCACGGGGTCGTCGCCCCGCAGGAAGAGCAGATCCTCGCACACCCGCCGGTCGTCCGCGGAGATCGACGGGTAGCGCTCGAGGCGCTCGGAGTTCACGATCGCCAGGTCGAGCCCGGCCTGCACGCAGTGGTAGAGGAACACCGAGTTCAGCGTCTCGCGGCCGGCCTCGGGCAGGCCGAAGGAGACGTTGCTGATCCCCAGCACCGTCTTGCAGCGCGGGAACGCCTGCTTCACGGCCCGCACGCCCTCGATCGTGGCTTGGGCGCTGCCCAGGTAGGCGCGGTCGCCCGTCCCGCAGGGGAACACCAGCGGGTCGAAGACCAGGTCCTCCTCGGGCACGCCGAAGTCGCGCGTGAGGATCGCGTGCGAGCGGCGCGCCACGGCCAGCTTGCGCTCGACCGTCACCGCCATGCCCTGCTGCTTGTCCTCGTC
Organism: uncultured Planctomycetales bacterium; assembly: GCA_964588235.1. Taxonomy (GTDB): domain Bacteria; phylum Planctomycetota; class PLA2; order PLA2; family JAEUHO01; genus CAZPOZ01. Next base: position 3,129 of record CAZPOZ010000063.1, on the reverse strand, counting down.
GATCAGGCCCACGACGAGGGCCGCGCCGTAGCGGCGCGCCAGGGGCACGACCTTCTCGAAGCGCTCGAGGCCGTCCTCGAGGTTCACGCTGTTGAGCAGGGCCTTGCCCTGGCACCAGGTGAGCGCGCGCTCCATCACGACCGCGTCGGTGCTGTCGATCACCAGCGGCACCTTCACGGCCCGCGTGAGCCGGGCGAGGAACGCGTCCATGTTCGCCCGCTCGTCGGCGTCGGGATCCTGCAGGCAGACGTCGATCAGGTGGGCCCCGCCCTTCACCTGCGCGCGACCGACCTCGACGGCCTCGTCCCAGCGCCCCTCGCGCACGAGGGCCTTGAACTTGCGGCTGCCCAGCACGTTCGTGCGCTCGCCCACGATCACGGGGCGCACGTCGTCGCCGACCTCGAGCCAGTCCACCCCGGAGAGCCAGGTGCGCCGCCCGGCGGGCGGAACCCGTGGAGCGCGGCCGCGCACCGCGGCCACCAGGGCGCGCACGTGCGCCGGCGTCGTGCCGCAGCAGCCGCCCACGAGGTTCAGCCAGCCCTGCCCGGCGAAGCGCGCGAGGACGGCCGCCACGTCGTCGGGGCCCTCGCGGTAGCAGCCGTCCTCGTCGGGCAGGCCGGCGTTGGGCACGCAGGCCACGCGGAAGGGCGCGAGCGCCGCCAGGCTGCGCACGTGGTCGGTCATGAAGGACGGCCCCGTGGCGCAGTTGAGCCCGAGGTAGAGCAGGTCGCGGTGCATCAGGCTGATCGCCAGCGCCTCGACGCCCTGGCCGGCCAGCATCGTGCCCGTGGGCTCGATCGTGCCCGAGACGGCCACGGGCACCCGCGCGGCGAGGTCGGCGAAGGCCGCGTCGATGCCCAGCAGCCCGGCCTTCACGTTGCGCGTGTCCTGGCAGGTCTCCAGCAGCAGGTAGTCGGCGCCCCCGTCGATCAGCCCCCGGGCCTGCACGCGGAAGTGCTCGACGAGCTCCTCGAAGGTCGCCCCGCCCGTGACCGAGAGCGCCCGCGTGGTGGGCCCCATCGACCCGGCCACGAAGCGCGGCGCGCCGGGCCGCTCGAAGCGCGCGCAGGCCTCGCGGGCGATGCGCGCGGCGCGGCGGTTGATCTCCTCGGCCCGGTCCGCAAGGCCGTACTCGGCCAGCACCAGCGGCGTGGCGCCGAAGGTGTTCGTCTCGACGACGTCGCAGCCCGCCTCCAGGTAGCCGTCGTGGACGTCGGCGACGACGTCGGGACGGGTGAGCACGAGGTGCTCGTTGCAGCCCTCGTACTCGGCGCCCCCGAAGTCGGCGGCGGTGAGGCCGCGGCCCTGGAGCGCCGTGCCCGTGGCGCCGTCCAGCACCAGGATGCGGGCGGCCAGCGCCGCCAGCAGCGCCTCCAGGCGCTCGCCGCGCCCCCCCGGAGCGAGCTCGACCGGTGCGCTCATCGCCGGACCTCCTGCGGGCGCTCGCCCGAGCCGATCAGCACCACGAAGGGCTGTCCGCGACGGCGCCCCGCGGGCCCCGTGCCCACGCGCACCAGGCCTGCGGCCGTCAGCCAGCGGGCCAGCGTGCGCGGCGCCAGGCCCAGGCGGCGGTGCCCCCAGCGTTCGAGCACCCAGCGCTGGTCGTGCGGCAGCAGGTCGAGCACCAGCACGCGCCCCCCGGGGCGCAGGAGCCGCGCCGCCTCGGCCAGCACGGACGGGGGGTCGGCCTCCCGCGGCAGGGCCTGAGCCAGCAGGACGAGGTCGAAGGCCGAGCCGGGGAGCCCCGTGGCCGCCAGCGGCGCCGTCAGGCTGCGCACGCGCCCCGCCCGCGGGCGGGGCGCCCGGGCGCCGCCACCCGGGGCGCGCACCGCCGTCACCTGGCGGGCGAAGCGCGCCACCTCGTCGGTGAGCGCGCCATCGCCGGCGCCCAGGTGCACCACGTCCCACGCGGGCAGCAGGCGGCCCAGCGCCTGCGACCAGGCGGCCCAGGAGCGGCCCGGCTCGCCGGGGGGCGCGCCCGACGGGGGCTCGCCCGCCTCCTCGCGGTCGCCCTGCGCCTGGGCCAGGCGGGCGTCGTCGCCATGGAGGTCGGGCGCCCCGCGCAGCTCGTCGCGCAGGCCCGCCCAGAGGCGGCCGAGCCCGGCTGGGGCCGTGACGGCCAGCCCCGCGTAGGTGAAGCCGCCGCGACGCTCCTCCTCCACGAAGCCGCCCCGCAGGAGCAGGGCGAGGTGCCGGGAGACGCCCGACTGGGCCAGGCCCAGGACGCGGGTCAGCTCGCCCACGTTGAGCCGGTCGCGGGCCAGCACGCGCAGCAGGCGCCAACGCGTGCCGTCGGCGAGCAGGGCGAGGGCGGCCGGCGGGCTGGACTTCATATCCATGAATCTACATCCGAAGATTCCAAGTCAAGGCCTGCGGCACCCCGGTTCAGGCCCAGGCCCCCCGACGGCCGATAGGAGACGACTCCTTCGGGCACCCTCCCCTCGGGCACCCTCCCGCCGATGGCCGACAACCGCCGAGCAACCCGTCTGGGCTGTCGCCTGCCCCTGCGCCTGGAGGCGGCCAAGGGCCCCGTCGAGGCCACCCTGCTGGACGTGAGCCGCTCCGGGGCCCGCATCCGCGTGCCGGGGGCCGCGCTGAACGTCTACCGCCTCGCCCCCCTGTCGCAGGTGGCCCGACGCGTCTCCGAGGTGCTGGGCGAGGCCTTCACGGCCGTCCTGGCCCCGGAGCGCCTGGGAAGCCTGGTGACGAAGGGCCTGCGGCCCGTGCGCATCGGGCAGCGTGACGCCACGAGCGCCGACGTCGAGCTGGGCTGCCTGCTCAGCCCACCGCTGACCGACCTGGAAGCCTCGCTGCTCGGCTTGGCGCTCCCCCGCCTCTCAGCCGACGGCCGCGAGAGCGCGGAGCGCATCGAGACCACGGAGGTGGTCGTCCGGGTGGCGGCCCCCCGCGCCCCCCCGACTCCCGCGCCCGCCTCGACCGCCTCCCGCCCGGCGCCGCCGCCCCGCGTGCAGGCCGTCCTGCCGACGGCGGCCGCCGCGGCCGCGCAGCCCCCCGCGTCTCCCCCGGGGCCGAGCCCCGCGCCGCCTCCCCGCGGCGAGGCCGGCGTGGAGCAGACCCTGCGCCGCGCCGGGCGCAGCGGGAGCCTGGGCTGGCGCGCCTACGTGCATC